>NZ_DJUD01000021.1:0-4832 GCF_002439405.1 Psychrobacter sp. UBA6291
TTTTTATACTTAATGCACTATAGCGTTGATAACAGTGCCAAATCGAGCTTTACTGTTATGAGCATGTTTGATTAAGCAGCCAGTTACAGGTATTAACTCATTATGCAGCATATTTATTATTCCTTTTCTATTTCGTATCTGAGCTAAGAAAATCCTGATTGAACTGTTGAATACGACTTTCTGTCCAATACCAATGAGGGTCATTTATTTGCGGAGCGGGTAGACCAAAGTGTTCTTTATCTCTTATTAATTGAACGTCAAAAAGGTCTGTATGATCTTCCCAAGCTTCAGGAGTACAAGCATTATTTTCGAACACATAGCTGTCACCTGTAGGCAAAAAACCTTTTGTTTCAAAAGCCCATAACCAGACAAACCCTATAAATCGCCAATACCTTCTTTGAAGTGTTTTTTTAGAAATCCAAACTTCATAGAGACGATCGATGACGTTCGCTATTTCTTCAATGCATGGGTAGCTGTCAAAAGCCCTAGCTATTTTGAGAGCACTATTCCAAGACATAACATATTGACTATAACTATAGCTGCTGCCACCTCGTTCAAATGCTATCCAATAATAATCATGTTCTTCCCAAAATATTTTTATTTCAAAAAGTAACTCAAGTTCTGTAGGGGTCAAATTAAATTCTAACAGACGCTCTAATGCAGTTTTAGTGGCGCTCCAACCATACTTATAAAAAATATCGCTAACTAATCCTAAATATTTCTTGGAACTCCATTCAGATAATATTATGAATTCAATTGCTTTCTGTTGCGCTCGCAGTTCTCTGGATACGGTGCTGTCTTCAATACCCAAGTCAACAGCATTATCTAACTCATCATCTTCGAAATCATAAATATAAGAGTCTAAGGCAGAATAAATATCATCACTTTCGGAATCGCTATCATTAGTGCTGTAATCATCTTCATCCATCTCGAATGAATTAAATTCATCATGGTCATCGGTCTCAGCGCTTGTCACATTACTAATATCTATAGTATTGTTGATAGTTTCCGATAAATCAGCGTTGTATCTATTGCTGTCGGAAGGATTGATATTTAACGATGTACCATTATTAATTTTGTTTATGCATTTTGCTTTGCAATCTACGTCTGGTGTGATGGTTTGCTCATTTATACTACTGCTTTCATCACTTTGTTCAATGATTGCAGGATATTGAGACGTTAAAAAATCTATTTCATCACCAAACAAACCTAGTTGTGCATTTTTAAAATCTGTTTTTTTTATAATAAAAGATGATGCTCGGCTATTAGTTTTAAAAATATCTTCGTCAGAATTATCAAGAATAGTAAAAAAATCATCTTCATCAGAATTGATAAGCTGATAATCGAAATACACATCTAAAACATCTAAGGGTATATAGATTTTAAGAGTATTATAAAAGGATTGAGAAAGTATCTTATTATTTAGAATGAATAAATACTCATTAATACACGTAAAAAAAGACAAAGGTTCTGAAAATATAGCTAACGAATCAGAAAATTTGCTTGAAAAAGGAGTGGAATTTTTTGAGATCAATTTATTAAGACTATCAATCAGTTCTTGCCGGTCATCTAAGCTAAAGGGCGCATTATTGTTAGTGTATATATCCATAGTCTAGGCATCCTTGCGCTCAATGTACATGTCGAAGTAGGTCAAATGATGTAAGCCTTCAGTAGGCTGTTTCAAAAAATAGCTAGATATAATAGTAAATTTATGTTTATTGATATTACCTTATCAATCTCATGATAGGAAGAGTAAAAAGTGCTTATACGACATTAGATGACGCCAGTTTATAATGATATAAAAAATTACTTCTCTATGTCCATTGGGCAATAACTTCGTAATATGAAGTTTATTTATTGGAGCAAGTGAGCTATGCTGAAGAAACCGTAGAGGTAAACTTGGTAAACTAACGACTCAATGAGGAGTTTACCATGACTAAGAAAGTAAGAACCTACAGCGACGAATTCAAAGCCGAAGCCGTTAAGAAGATAGCAGATAATAACGGTAACATCTCCGCTACTGCAAAGCAGCTCGGCATAGCCATGCAAACCTTATGTAACTGGCAGAACAAAGCCAATAAAGGCAAGCTTATCGGCACAGAGCAATATGAACCTGATCTTATGACAGCTCTTCAAGAAATAAAGCAGCTCAAGCGACAACTTAAAGTTGCTGAAGAAGAGCGAGAGATATTAAAAAAGGCGACGGCGTACTTTGCCAAGCACAGTTAATGAAGTACGCCTTTATCAAAGACAACCAACAGATTTTTAGCATCACTCGCATGTGTTACGTCTTGAGAGTAAAGCCATCAAGCTATTACGATGTATCTGTTGGTCGCGATATCAGCGACCAACAGATACATCGTAACCAGTCTGAATTACTGGTTAAAGCGGCTCACAATGAAACGAAAGAACGTTATGGCGCAGATCGACTGCATGCTCATCTAAGCGAGCAAGGCCATAACATTAGCCTGTATATGGTAAGAAGCATCAAAGAGGAATACAGCATCAAATGCCGTCGCCACAAACGCTTTAAAGTCACCACCGACTCCAATCACAACAAACTGGTCTATCCAAACGTGTTGGATCAAGAGTTTGATACCAGTCGCCCTAACCAAGCGTGGGTCAGTGACATCACCTATATTTGGACGCTTGAGGGCTGGTTGTACTTAGCTGGAGTCAAAGATTTATATACCAAAGAGCTTGTCGGCTATGCGATCAATAAGCGCATGACAGCAGATCTAGTATGCAAAGCATTGAACATGGTCATCAAGAATAAACGACCAAGCAAAGGGCTAGTCGTTCACTCTGACAGAGGCAGCCAGTACTGTAGCCATGCCTACCACAAGATCATTAAGTAGCATCAATTTACAGGCTCAATGAGCGCTAAAGGCAACTGCTTTGACAACGCACCCATAGAAAGCTTCTGGGGCATATTGAAGAACGAGCTAGTGTATCACCAAGACTATAAGACCAGATTTTCCGCCATTACCGATATCATTAGATATATCGAGCTGTACTACAATCAGACGAGGATTCAAAAGGGTTTGGGCTATCAATCGCCAAGACAGGTGTGGTTTGATTATTATCGTCAGGCTGCGTAATCAAAATCTCCCAAGTTTAACTGTACGGGATTGACGGCAGGGGTCAGTTCTAGCGGTTACTTCAGCCGTAAAAAACTCTAACAGTTGTCTCTGTGCTTTTTATTTAGTTTACAATGAGTTATCTTCACAAAAGTAGTCTAGCATAGTACTTATCTACTACAGCCCCAAAAATATTTCTCAAAAATAAGTGTAGCGTAAATTAAGAATATCAATAAAATAATTGGAAGAGAGAGGTTAATAATGAAAAGTTGGCGAAAAATAAAAATAGAAAGCTATTTTGAGCAATTGTCCTCCTTATATGAAGATGATAATGCAGATATCGCAATACAACCTTGGAGCATACAAAGAGCTTTAGGGTTTGAGGTTAGAGAAGCAGATGATGAACTTAATGATGATGATAAAATTTTTATTAGAGACGGTTTAGATAAGCTAGCAATTGAGCTTAGTGAAAAAATGAATTGCTCAAGCGATAGAGTATTATTAAACGCTTTTTCGAATCCCGATACAACTAATCTTGCCTTACATTTGCTTTGTTTACCTCAATTAGGGCTACCTGCTAGTCCAAGTAAGCATAAAAAGGGAGACAGTACGGTATTTATAGAGGTATGTAAAAAAATATTCGAAAATAGTGATTTTCCTAATGCAAAGGAGGTAATGACTAGACTATACGCTCATAGCGTGCTATTAAACGAGCAAGACAAAAGATACATAGCCACTCTTTATAAAGCTGTGTCGGGTAAGGCAGATGAAGAGAGGGAGTGGGCAATTCTACGCACCTATATGAAAATGAATAGCTTAGAGGATCTAAAAATAGCTTTTGAAAATGTGAATTTACATACTATATGCACTATAACAGCAATTAAAACGGATTCAATATTTGGTAAAAACCTAAACAGTATGGCAGCTTACTTAAACCATGCGCTAAAAAGCTATGAAGAGAATTCATTACTAATCATTAAAGCTTGTGATTTATATAAAGCCAAAAATAAGTTTCTTAAAGAAGCCACAACTAACAAAAAGTTTATTGAATTTAGAAAAGATGTTTTGGCAGGTAATGTGGCGCAAAATGAAGAGTACCAGCAAGTACTTTTAACGATTTTTCCAGACCTGGCTTAGGTATGAGTAAAAAGCGATTGGCTACTCTCGCTTATCTGGGTCAAAGATCAAATCAACAATAGACCTCTTGCAAAAGTAGCAGAGGGTTTTACAATAACTCATACATTCACAACTGGCTAGGAACCATGCCAAACATAGATAAGCTACTCAAACAAAATAATGCAGGCTTTAAACGCTACACAGGCATTCATAAAGCCACCTTTCGTGAAATATTAGCTGCCATGAAGCACAAAAGACCAAATCAGGTAGACCAAGCGCGCTTAGTTTTGAGTAACAGATATTACTAGCCCTGACTTATTGGCGTGAATACCGAACGCTGTACCACATCAGTATGGACTTTGGTATTCATGAGTCTTCTGCTAGCCGTATTATTCGAAAAGTAGAAGACATACTGGTTGATTCGGGTAAGTTTGAATTGCCCAAAAAGCTCCCTAATAGAGTTGATGACAATATTAATTGGTCAGTCGTCATCATCGATGCGACCGAAACCCCCATTGAGCGTCCAAAAAAAACCAAAGAGACTACTACAGCGGTAAGAAAAAACAACACACCTTAAAAGCGCAGGTTATCGTGCATTGGCAAACCGGTTTAATATTAACCCCAGTTCGGGATAAG
>NZ_DJUD01000065.1:0-7312 GCF_002439405.1 Psychrobacter sp. UBA6291
TCCTCTTTCGCTTTTAGATAGCGGTTTTAGGATAAAAAAGTAGAGGACCTGACAGACGGTCATTAATAACGATATTAAGCTGAATTGGGCAAAAATGAAGATTTTAA
The DNA here is from genome assembly GCF_002439405.1 of Psychrobacter sp. UBA6291. Taxonomy (NCBI): domain Bacteria; kingdom Pseudomonadati; phylum Pseudomonadota; class Gammaproteobacteria; order Moraxellales; family Moraxellaceae; genus Psychrobacter; species Psychrobacter sp. UBA6291. The sequence goes on from NZ_DJUD01000065.1 coordinate 108, forward strand.
TAAGTAATGATGATGGGGTGCATGCGCCAGGGCTATTGGCACTTTATCAGGCATTGTCGACCATCGCAGAAGTGGTGGTGGTTGCGCCAAGCAACGAGCAAAGTGGCTGCGCAAGCGCTTTAAGCATCTCAACGCCATTGTATACCCATAATTTAGATTCGGGTTTTATAGCAGTCAATGGTTCACCCGCTGACTGCGTTTATTTGGCGTTACATGAACTCTATCGTCATAGCGATTTTGACTGGGTAATTACCGGCATCAATTCCGGTGCCAATCTCGGTCAGGACGTTTTATTTTCGGGTACCTTTGGCGCTGCATTGACCGCGCAGCTTTTTGGCATACCAGCTATCGCAACCTCTTTGGTAGGCGGCGGCACAAAAAATGACGATGCGCAGCAAGCCAGTCATTATCAAATGGCGGCCAATGAGATTGTCAAACTCATGACCGATACACCGATATTGGATGCTTGCAAAAATTTGCCCTATCATGTATTAAACGTTAATATTCCTGATGTCAAAAGCGCAGCTACGATTAAAGGTCGAAAAATAACAGCGCTGAGTCACAGTCAGATTGCACGTCCTGTCCATCATGTGGTCGATCCACGCGGACGCGATGCCTACTGGCTATCGTTACGCAAACGCCAACGGGAATTGTTAACAGACGACGCAAGTATTGAATCAGCAGAAACGCAGATGATGGATGACCAAGCGGTGGCAGCAGGGTATATTAGTCTATCGCCTGTGCGTCTGCATCATACGCCAACCGAAACCCTTGCGACATTCTCAGCCTTAGTACTGTAATTAGCCCTCTAATTAGTGCTGTAAATTGACTGATTTATCTAAGTTTATGATGATATTTGCCCGTGCTTAAATTGGCCAATGCTTAAATTTATTAGTACTAAATTTGCTAGGGCTTAAAATCGCTAAAAACCATTTATTATTGAATGAGCTAAAAACCATTGATTATTAAATGAATAATTATGGTGTTTAGGACATTAAACGTTACAACCGTTAGCAAAATGCTTGTGAGTAACACAAGGAGTTTGTGAGTAACATAAAGAATAGGAAATCTTGTATGAAGAAGCTTATTGCTGGATCACGCTTAGCAACCCTAGCCTTGATGGGAACATTGACGGCAGCGACCGTGACGATGGTCGGCTGTGCCACCAAGCCTACTTATCAAGGGGCTAATCAGGGACCGAAGATTATCACCAACGGACAAGGCGTGCCCAATTATTATCGTGTGCAGCGTGGTGACACCGTCAGTCAAATCGCCGCGCGCTATCGTCTCAATTATCGCCAAATCGGTGCGATCAATGGTTTAGATAGCAAATATACGATTTATAGTGGTCAATGGCTAAAATTATGGCAAGGCGAGCCAGTAAACGCCAATAATAACAATCGCTATAACGCCCCTGCTCAAACACGGCCACAGCCGAGTTATACACCGCCTGTGAACAATACTCCGAACTATTCGCAAGCGCCCGTCTATGAAGTAACTGCCAACGCAACGTCTGGTTATGAGTATCCAAGTCGCAACCAAGTGATTCGTAACTTTGATGCTGCTGCCGGTAATATGGGTATGTGGTTTGCCGGTAATGTCGGTGATCCGGTACTTGCCAGCCAATCGGGTACGGTGCTGTATTCAGGTAACGGCCTGCCTGAGTATGGCAACCTGATTATGATTCGCCATAGCGATAACTATATTACCGCCTATGCGCATAACAGTGCCTTGCTGGTAAAAGAAGGTGAAGCGGTACAGCGCGGACAGCGTATTGCAAATATGGGTAGCAGCGGTGAGAGCAACCAAGTTGGCTTAGAATTCCAAGTACGCCTAAATGGTAACCCTATCGACCCACGTGCGGTGCTTGGACGTTAGATTTTAAAACGTTAAATTTGCTGCAATTTTTTAGTGGCTGTCAGTTGCTTTACTTATTCATATTTGAGAAATTTATGTTATTAAACAAACAATACCTTGCCTTGTTTCCCGCGTTAGTCATGGTCGGCTGTACCAGCCAGCAGGCAATGCAAAAGCCGAGTACCCCTGTACGCCAAGGTAATGTGCAAATTACCCAGACTCAAACCATTCAGGTTAAGCCAACGCCTGTACCAGTCGTCAAGCCGCAGCCAGTTGCTAAACCAAGCTATCACAGTTTTTCTGATTGGAAATCTGACTTTTCGATGCGCGCCATTGCAGCGGGTCATGATGCTTCAACCGTGCGTCGTTTGATGGACATGGCTTATTTAAATCAGCAAGTTATCTCGCTGGATTCAGGGCAGCCAGAGTTTTCTAAAATGCCTTGGGAATATGTCGATTCTGCCGTATCAGATGGCCGTGTCAGCACAGGTAAGCGTAAGTTTGCCGAGCAACGCGCATTTTTATCACAGTTAGAGTCGCAGTACGGCGTCAATGCAGAAATCATCGCTGCGATTTGGGGCATGGAGTCATCATACGGTGTGGTAACGGGCAATAGCAGTATTCCAAGCTCGCTTGCCAGCCTTGCTTATGATGGCCGTCGCCAAGAATTTGCTGAAACCCAGTTATTGTCACTAGCGACGCTATTGCAGCGCGGCGATGTCTCATGGTCACAGCTCGATGGCTCTTGGGCAGGCGGTATGGGGCAGACGCAGTTTATCCCTGATACCTGGCTGAAACACGGCGTTGATGGTGATGGTAACGGTCATCGTAACCCATGGGCAACGAGCGATGCTCTGGCCTCTACTGCCAATTACCTGAGTAATTCAGGTTGGGTGCGAGGCCTTGCGCCATTTTATGAAGCGACTGTACCTGCGTCGTTTGATTACTCAACGGTTGGTACCAAGCAACCTGCGGCTAGATGGGCGGCGATGGGCGTGGATACCATCGCTGATGTTTATTTAGATGCCAATACGCAAATGGAGCTATGGCTACCTGCTGGTAAAGATGGTCCAGTCCTATTACTTAGCCCAAACTTTGATGTCATCAAGGTTTACAACAACTCATCAAACTATGCGCTTGGTGTGAGCCTACTTGGTAAAGCGCTGGCAGGTCAGAGCGGCTTACAAAAATCATGGCCGCGCTATGAGCGTCCATTATCGACCGCGCAAGTGCGTAATTTGCAGCAGCGTTTAACCAGCATGGGTTATGATACCAAAGGCGCTGATGGCATCGTTGGTACCAATACGCGTAAGGCGTTCCAGCGCTGGCAAGCAGATAATGGTCAAACGCCAGACGGCTTTATCACTCAACGCACAGCATCTTCATTGGCAGGATGGTGAGACAGAGTAAAGTCGCTGTTTTTAGATAATCGTTATTTACAACGATGGTTTAAAAATAATTAACTCTCATAAATAAAAAAAACTCCGTGCTAAGCGGAGTTTTTTTTGTTCGTACAGTTTTATAAAAATTGTAGCAGTAGTTTAGATAGGGTTTAGACAGTCATCTTAAACTCAATCAACTCAAACTCAGCAGCGTTATCGCCTGTATCGCCATCTGATGTCACCGCCCCAATCACGGCGCTGACTTTTGGCTGGCGTGAGTCTTTATCAAGCACGCGCCAATCACCAAGTACGTAGCGTTTTTTATCTGTCGTCGTCTGATGAATGGCTGGGCGATGGGTATGACCATGTAACAACGCATCGCTGTCTGCTATGGTTTGTATTGCTGCATCTTCATTGACATCCATGATATAAGCGGCTTTATTGGCGTTATTCTGCTGACTTTTTTGCCGTAATTTATCGGCAATCGCTAAGCGCTTTGTCAGCGATTTATTGAGTAAATACCACTGGGTAAAACGGTTACGCATCATTTTGCGAAAAAACTGATATTTTTTATCATCGGTACATAAAGCATCGCCGTGTTCTAAGCGATAGCTCTGCTGTCCGACGGTTAAATAATACGGCTCATAAATCAGCTCACCGCCAAATAAGCTACAAAAGGGCTGACCTAAGAGGAAATCACGGTTGCCATGCATGACCAATATCTCACAGCCAGCTATCCGTAGTTTTTTTAGTTTAACGATAAGCGGCGTGAGCCAATGGATTTGGCGCGCGTCTTCTGACAAAGTCAAATAAGCGTCATCGCCAATCCAAACCTCAAACCAATCGCCTAAGATAAATAAGCGTTTAAGCTGAGGTAGGGCAAGGCAATCATCGAGCAGGGCCAAAAAAGCCTGCACTAAGGCAGGCTCTTCTGGCGATAAATGCAAATCGCTAATCAAAACTTGCCGCACCTCATGAGGGCGGGTCGTGATTAAATGATTAAAGCTTCGCATGTATCTTTATCCTCATAAGGTAAGATAAGCGGCTATTAATGACAAACCGCTTATACCGTTTATAAAAAACGATTATTGCGTAACGATGGTGGCTGAATTGATAACCACTGGCTCTTTTGGCACATCAGCATGCATGCCAAAACGACCGGTTGGTACGCCGCGCATTTTGTCGATAACATCCATGCCGCTGGTGACTTTACCAAATACGGTATAGCCCCAACCTTGCATGTTTTTGCCCGAGTGATTTAGGAAATCGTTGTCTTTTACGTTAATAAAAAACTGACTGGTTGCTGAATGCGGGTCTTGCGTACGGGCCATTGCAATCGTACCTTTGTCATTTTTCAAGCCATTGTCCGCTTCGTTTTCAACGGGTGCATTGGTCGCTTTTTCATTCATTTCAGCGTCCATACCGCCGCCTTGAATCATAAAGCCGTCAATGATGCGATGGAAAATCGTCCCGTCATAATGCCCAGATTTAACATAGTTTAAAAAGTTTTCGACCGTTTTTGGCGCTTTTTCTTCATTGAGTTCGATAACGATCGCACCCATATTGGTGTCAAGTTCTACTACTGGTGGCATGTCTACCATGTGATATTCCTTTTTGATTATAGCGTCTAAAATAACGCTGTTAAATGGTGGTTAAAAAGTTGCTGACTAAAAAGTTATGGCTAGTCTAACGGCTTTTTTGTCGTCTGTCATGTATCAGGCTGTTAATGCCTTTGCAAAAGCTGATAGAATAACGCAACGTTATCTTTTATCAGCGATTTTTGATTGATTATTTTAAATTTTCTTATTTTGAACCTTTTATAAAGCGTAATGACACGTGTTAAAGGCTAAAACCTTGCGCTAGGAGCAATGAGTAATGAGTGAGCACTCAAGCAACAATGTACAAAAAGACGAACAAAAAAATGACTTTATTCGTAATATCATTCGTAACGATATCAAAGCGCAAAAATACCCGCAAATCGTGACGCGCTTTCCGCCTGAGCCAAACGGCTATTTGCACTTAGGTCATGTCAAATCTATCTGCTTAAACTTTGGTATCGCCGAAGAGTTTGGCGGCGTTTGTAACTTGCGCTTTGATGACACCAACCCAACTGCAGAAAAGCAAGACTATATCGATAATATTGAAAATGATGTGAAATGGCTTGGCTTTGAGTGGGCAGGCGAGGCGCACCATGCGTCAGGCTACTTTGACCAGTTGTACGCATGGGCTGTGCAATTGATTGAACAGGGTGATGCTTATGTAGATTTACAATCGCCAGAGCAAATTCGCGATAACCGTGGCTCATTTAACGAAGCTGGTACAGCGTCACCGCAGCGTGATGCCAGTGTTGAAGAAAACTTAAAACTCTTTAATGATATGAAAGAAGGCAAGTTTGCCGAAGGCAAAGCCGTGCTGCGCGCCAAGATTGACATGGCAAGCCCAAATATGAATATGCGCGACCCTGTTATCTATCGTGTTATGCACCAAGCGCATCATCAGACGGGTGATAAATGGTGTATTTATCCGATGTATGATTTTGCCCATCCGCTCTCTGATGCACTCGAAGGCATTACCCATTCGTTATGTACGCTGGAATTTGAAGACCATCGTCCGTTTTATGATTGGGCGGTTGAAAAAATTGGCTTTGATGTGCCGCCGCACCAGTACGAGTTTAGTCGTCTAAACGTCGACCATACCTTGACCAGTAAACGCAAATTAAAGCAGTTGGTTGATGAAGGTATCGTTAGCGGTTGGGATGATCCACGTATGCCGACCATCGCTGGCATGCGCCGCCGCGGTTATACGCCTGAAGGTCTACGCGATTTTAGTGAACGCGTCGGTGTGACCAAGGTAGACAGCGTGGTTGATTTTCGTCTATTAGAATTTAGTATTCGTCAGTCATTAGAGACGACGACGGCGCGCGGTATGGCAGTGCTCAAGCCGTTAAAGGTAACGATTACTAACTTTAGCAATGCGGTTAGCAGTTGGGAGTCGCAAAAAGCTGATAGCGTCAATGCGCGCTGGGACGAAGACGCTCAGACTTTATGGCTCACGCAGCCAAACCATCCAAATGTCGATATGGGCGAGCGTGAAATTCCGTTTACCGAAACCCTTTATATTGACCAAGGCGATTACGAGATCGAGCCGCCAGCAGGCTATAAGCGTTTATCTCCAGAAAAGCCAGAAATCCGTCTGCGTAACACTTATGTGTTGGCAGTGACTGAGCATATTCTTGATGACGCTGGCAATGTTGTTGAGCTAAAAGCCACGATTGACCCTGCGACTTTGGGTAACAACCCTGAAGGCCGTAAGGTTAAAGGCGTGATTCATTGGGTCTCAGCAAGCCAAGGCGTCCCAGCGACGGTACGCATGTATGAGCAGCTATTTAGCGCTGAAGATCCAAGTAGCGTCGCCGACGTTCATCAAGCGCTAAATCCTAACTCGTTGATTGAGCTCGATGCCGTAGTTGAGCCATCGCTTGCTAATGCCAATGCTGGTACGCGATTCCAGTTCGAGCGTGAGGGCTACTTTATTGCTGATAGTGAAGACCACTCGAGCGACAAGCCAGTGTTTAATCAAATCGTGAGCTTACGTGACAGCTATAAACCGGCTTAGTGTAGAACTATTGGCTCTATTATTAAAGTTTAAAACGTTACTCAACAATAGTAGTTTTCAAAATCGCCCATTTCTAGTACGCTAGAGATGGGCTTTTTTATGAGCATGGATTTTAATAATAGAGGGTGAGGGTAGTTAAATGGCAAAGTTTTTAAACAGTAGCGGTACGACTTATCATTTAGAAGAATTGATCAAAAATGCCTCTGACAGGCTGATTATCATTAGTCCGTATCTGAAGCTGAATGAGCGCATTAAAGAGCTACTAGAAGATCGCAATCGTCTAAAAATTGATATTATACCAAACCCAAAATATATAGTATCATCCACTTATGACCATACCAATACATAACC
>NZ_DJUD01000046.1:0-14201 GCF_002439405.1 Psychrobacter sp. UBA6291
TATGACTTTTGCAAGAGGTCTAATAAAGCTGTATACGGTCATTGACGTTGCGCTGCCCAAATGAAAAGCGCTCTTGTAACTCAGCAAGCAACGCCTCAACTTTTTCATTATCGCCTAGCCCTTGATAAGCGCGCAGCAGTAGCGTGCCAGAACGCAGGGTTGGAAAAACGTCGTACGGGGTTTGTAGATAATCGATGACTTGTTGATAATCTTCGTTCGCTAAAGCATTGGCGGCGAGTACGTTTAACGCCTGCAAATGCAGCTCATTGTCATAGCGCGGGTCATCATAACGGATTTGAATGATAGCCGTTGCTAGCGCCAAACCTTGCTTGGAGCTGCGTTCATTGGCGAGCAATAACTGCGCATAGCTAAGCTGATAAGCAAGGTTGGTTGGATCGAGCGTTTGCAAATGGTTCAATAAAGTGCGCTTAACGATATAGTCGTCTTTGTCGTCAAGCAGCTGCGCGCGGGCAAATAGCAGCATCTCGTTATTAGGATATTTGCGGCTGGCGCGCGTTAATAACCGTAGCGCCTCCTCGGGCTCATTTTGCTGCCATAAGATATCCGCTTGCATGACAAAGCTGTCAGGCGCGAATATGCTAAAGTCTTTACGCAGCTTCTCTAAAGTGGCAATGGCACCATCGACGTCGTCATTTAGCAGCTCAAACGACACCACTTTTCGCCGCGCTTCTAACACCAAGTCCTCTTGCATCACGCCATTGAGATAGTATTTTGCTTGCTCAAAGCGCTGCTGGCGCTCGGCACTGATGCCAAGGTAGTAATAGGCTTGGTCAAGATAAGCCGGATTTTTAGCCAAGATATTCAGCAGCTGATCGGCGCTGGCGTATTCTTCAACGTCCAAGCTCACCAGCGCGGCGAGCAAAGTGATTTCGTCATCATCAGCAAAGCGCCCGTGTGCATCGAGTAATAGCTGCCAAGCCTGCTCGCTTTGCCGCAAATCGAGTAAATAACGAATCTCATATAAGTATAAGCTCTTGCTATCAGGATTACGTAGGCGCGCTTGGTTAATATAATCAAGCACGGCTGCTGATGGCTTGGTCTTGCGTAAGATGTCGGCTTTTAAAGTGATAAAAGGCACATAATCTGGCTGACGCGCAAGGGCGCGATCGATATGGACAATAGCAACCTCAGGCTCATCAAATTGATACAGTAAACCAGCCTTTAATACCGAAAGCGAAGCGTTTTGCTCGCTATCGATAGGTTGCAAAGCGGCAAGTAACTCGCGTTTGTCTTCATCAGTATTGGGATAAATGCCAATCAGGATTTCGCTCAGATCGGCTCGCGGGTCATAGCTTAAAATGCGATTTAGAGTGGCGCCCGCCAGTTCATAGTCGTGCGCGCGCAGGGCCAAATGCGCCACATAGAACCAAGCGGGCACGTGGTCGGGGTTTTGGTCTTGCCAAGTTTTGGCAAAGCGCAGCGAATCTTCAACGCTCTCATTGCGTAAAGATAAGCTTAGCGCGCGCTCAAATACCGCGGTTGCATCTTGTTTAAAAGATTGCTGCTTATAAATAGTCAGCGCGCGCTTATTGTCATCGCGATCTGCGGCAAACTCGGCATCCAACAGCGCGTATAAACTTGGCTCGCCAAGCTCAGATTGTGCTGGGCTAAATGCTACTAGATTGCTTGCATCAGCGCTACTTACTGCGAGCTGGGATTGCTCAGTAGACGGTGGTTGAGAAGGTATTTCATGAGTAGTATGACCAATGATAACGCTTTTCTTGGCTGGTGAAGTTTTAGGCGAATTGGCCAAATCAGTGTTTAATATGGGAGCGGTCAACGCCGGACTGACATACTTGGCGTGGGCGGGTAATCCTAGGCATAGACAAATGGCCAACGACAAGGTTAGCTTATAACGCTGGCATAGGCGCTCTATGGTGGCTTGCAATAAGGCGTGGAGGCGAGATTGATCATTATACATAGGTTGCAGTCTAAAGGATGACCCAAAAAATCTAGCGAGCAATATTTCCCCATTAGTCCACTTGCATTCTAACAGGAGGATTTTATTGTCATTATTTTAAATAAGTATTCGTCATTACCATTATAAGAGCAGATGAAAGCGATAAACAATAGCGCCTATGTTACTCAAATACTAACAATGTTTAGGCGATTAAGTAATGACGATAAATGACTTTAAGTAGCGTTCAATAAACTCTGATAGCTTAAACATCTGCTAGTAAGTCCTCTAGTAAACCAGCGCTGACAAATTAGATAAATATAACTGGCATTTATTTTAAAGCCTGGTAGCAGTTGATTTATCGTCGACATGCCCAGATACAGACAAATACCATCGCCCAGCGCTGCTTGTTAAATAAAGCCAGCAATAATGATATAATAGGCGCTTTTTAGACGTTTATATTGATAATGATTTATTAAAGACGTTTTTTCACAGCCAGTTTAGCAAGTGCTGTCTGTGAAAAACTGTTTTTTAGCACTGCTGATTGAATAGGTTTTTTCACATTCTAAAAGCGTTTGGCTGGCAGGTAAACGTTATATTTATGGTCTATCAATAATGAGATTAGTGGTCATTGGGGTCAATCACAAAACCGCACCAGTCGCTCTGCGAGAGCGCTTGGCGCTTGTCGGTGACGATGTGAATATTGCCCTGCAGCAGCTAGAGCGCTTCACCGATGGTAGCGTGATTGTCTCGACGTGCAACCGTACTGAGATTTATGCGCTGATTCCGCAAGTCCCAGCATCGCCAGAATCAGGCGCGGCTTTAGCAGCGCAGCAAACTGCTGTCTCGAGTAATAATGCCATTAGTGCGCAGCCTTCTGCCGCGGCAATTAGTGCTCATATTTTAAAAATAAAAGCGTGGCTGGCGGATTTTAAACAGTTACCTTTAGCTGAAATTGACCCTTATTTGTATGTGCACCGTGATACTCATGCCCTGACCCATTGGTTACGAGTCGCCGCTGGTCTTGACTCGATGATATTGGGTGAGCCGCAGATACTTGGTCAAATCAAACGTTCTGTGCATTTGGCGCAAGACCAAAAGGCGCTCAGCAATCAGCTCGGCTGGATTGTTGACCAAGTATTTGCTGCTGCCAAACGCGTGCGTAACGAAACCAAAGTCGGCGCTCAAGCGGTATCGCTGAGCTATGCTGCAGCCAAATTGGTGACGCAGATATTTGACGATTTGCCCAATCGCACGTTATTGGTTGTTGCGGCAGGCGAGATGAATCGCTTGGTGGCAACGCATATCGCTGGGCTTGGGGTCGGGCGGGTCATTATTTGTAACCGCAATCCTGAGCGCGCCGAAGCGTTGGCCGCCGAATTGCGTCGACCCGAGCGTATGGTAGAAGTGAAATCGCTGCAAGAGTTGCCGCAAGTATTGGCAGAAGCTGATATCGTCAGTAGTTGTAGCGGCAGTATGGATATATTAATTGATAAGACCATGACCTTGCGCGCGCTTAAAAGCCGGCGTTATCAGCCGATGCTGATGATTGACTTGGCGGTGCCGCGCGATATCGACTCTACCATTAGCCGTATCGACGATGTGTATTTGTATTCTGTTGATGACTTGCAACACGTGATTGCTGGTAATATTGAGCAGCGCCGGCAAGCAGCGGTCGATGCTGAGCTGCTGGTCAGTCAGTTGGTGGTCGAGATGGATCGGCGCTTTCAAGTGCGCCAAGTTGGTAAAGAGATTCAACAATATCGCGCGCGCACCCATGACCAAGTCGATAAGCTGCTGCATGAATCCATTGCTAAGCTGCAACAAGATAACGCCAGCCCTGAAGCTATTATCACTGAGCTATCGCGGCGTTTAACCCAGACGCTGACCCATGCGCCCTCGAAGTTGATGCGTAAAGCGGCACGCGAAGGTGACAATGAATTGCTAGATTTTGTGGTCTCGGGATTACAAGACGCGCATCGTGGTCGTCGTCAGTAATCATTACTCCTTTTAATTCACTAATTGTTTTTCTTACTATTTCTCTTAAAACCGTTTCTTTTAAAACTCTTCCTTTTAAAATGGTTTTTCTTTAAAAGTCATAAATTGGCTAAGCTTTCGACTTATGCAAGCTGAGCGTTGTCAACCTGCATTATCGGTGCTAATATCAAGTTGTTATGAGTGTATTAAGTGGCGATAATTTTTGGTTATGTGGCAGCGGTTATTTCTAATAATCCTTTAACTAATTGATTTTGGCTTTTTTTTCAAAGTCTAATTTTATCAATTGCCTCTTAATATCTTCTCATTTCATTAATTCTCAGTATTGATGTTTCAATAGGCTGTCATTCACGGTCTGATAATGGCGCGCCTATCGTCTGTAGTACTGTTTAAAATAAAAATAAAGCGCACACGACATACTCGTCAACGGCAATAGCGCTAGGATAAAGCGCTATATCGTCAACACTGCGTCATACTCTCGATGATTACTCGATATGAGGGCCCGATAAATACTATCTATCGTAGTATTTGGCTCGTTATCACTAAAATTTGCCAATACCTATATTGCCTAACTATAAACTAGGAGCGTCCTATGACTGCATTACGTCAAGATATTGATCCAAACGGCTTATTAGAATATTCGGTGGTCTATACTGACCGCGCCTTAAACCACATGTCAAAAGTCTTTCAGCAAGTGATGAATGACTTGTCTAGCAACCTAAAGTCAGTCTATAACGCTGATGCGGTGGCGATTGTACCTGGTTCTGGTACTTACGGCATGGAAGCGGTGGCGCGTCAATTGGCCAATGATGCAGACTGCCTGATTATCCGTAACGGTTGGTTTAGCTATCGTTGGACGCAAATTTTAGACAAGGGCAAAATTGCCAAGTCGTCTACAGTATTGACTGCCAATCGTGAAGAGGGTGAGACGCCAAAGCCGTTTTCTCCAGTTGCTATCGATGAAGCGGTTGCTAAAATCAAAGAAACAAAACCTGCCATCGTTTTTGCCCCTCATGTTGAAACCTCATCAGGCATAATTTTGTCAGAAGACTATATCAAAGCATTGGCCGAGGCCGTACATAGCGTTGGCGGTCTATTGGTCATTGACTGTATTGCCTCGGGTTGCGTCTGGCTTGATATGAAAGATTTGGGCATTGATGTGCTGATTAGCGCGCCGCAAAAAGGCTGGAGCAGCACACCGGGCGCAGGTCTGGTGATGCTCAGCGACGCGGCTGTGCAAAAAGTAGAGAGCACTGAATCTGATAGTTTTAGCCTAGATTTAAAACAGTGGTTAAATATCATGCGCGCCTATGAAAATGGCGGTCACGCTTATCATGCAACCATGCCAACCGATAGCTTACGCCAGTTCCGCGATACCGTTCATGAAGCTAAGGAAGTCGGCTTTGATAAACTTTGCGAGGCGCAGTGGGAGCTTGGTAAGCGTATTCGTAAAGTATTGGCGGACAAAGGCATTGAAAGCGTGGCGGCAGAAGGTTTTGAAGCACCGGGTGTTGTCGTTGCTTATACTGACCGTGATGACATGCATAAAGGTAGCGCCTTTGCTGAAGCTGGCATGCAAATCGCCGCTGGTGTCCCGCTACAAGTAGGCGAGCCTGAGAACTTTAAAACTTTCCGTTTAGGTCTATTTGGTCTTGATAAATTGACCGATGTCGACGGAGCGGTACAACGTTTTGAAAAAGCGCTTGATGAAGTATTGGCAGAGCAGCCTGCATAATTTTTACTATAAGTTAGGTAACAATACTGAGTTCTGTTAAACAGATCTCAGTATTTTTTTACCTATTTATTATATTTTATTATATAATGTATTTATATAAAACGAATTTAAAACTGTGTTTGATAAAATTGGCTTAGGTAAACATTATGAGTATACAAATAGACTGGCAGGCATTTACGCCAATCTCCTTAGTAGGCGGACTGATGCTAGGGGTGGCGACTGCCATTTTGCTGTTAGGTGTTGGCCGTATTGCGGGGATTAGTGGTATTTTCTCAAGCCTCTTAAAACCCAAGCGCGTCGAGATGTGGCAGGTTTTATTTATCGCCGGTCTTATCGTCTCGCCGTTATTATATCGTTTGGTCAAGCCGTTACCAGTGCTAGATATCAGCACCTCTATACCGTTATTAATTGCGGCAGGGCTGCTCGTTGGTTTTGGCACGCGTCTCGGTTCAGGCTGTACCAGCGGACATGGTATTTGCGGTAATGCGCGACTGTCACCACGCTCGATGGCGGCGACAGTGACCTTTATGTTGTTTGGTATCTTAACCGTTTATATCGGTCGCCATGTTTTGGGTTTGATTTAAAAATCGCATAGACAGCACGTTATTTATAACTGCTTGGATTAATACATTAGGTGTGAGAAAAAATGCTGAAAAATATAATTGGATTAGTAGCAGGATTATTATTCGGTTTTGGACTGCTGATATCAGGGATGACTGACCCTGCTAAAGTACAAGGCTTTTTGGACGTCTTTGGCGCGTGGGATATCTCCTTGGCACTGGTGATGGGCGGCGGTTTAATAGTAGCGATAATCGGTGTGCAATTAGCCAAATGGCAAAAGACCAGCTGGGTGGGCACTTTTATCTTATTGCCAAGTAAGACGGTGATTGATAAAAAGTTGCTAATCGGCGCGATGATGTTTGGTATCGGTTGGGGACTTGTGGGTATCTGCCCAGGACCGGGTATCGTGCTACTTGGGACAGGACAATGGCAAGCGTATGTCTTTATTCCAGCAATGATAATGGGTATGTTGGTTTATCAATGGCTTGAACCAAAGCTGAATTAGTTGTTTGGCTATAGTCAGTCCTAAATAAAATTAGTACAAGTATGATAACGCGCTACTGGTATTCATTTTCCTTGCTTGCTGTGCCTACGCAGACAGAGGCTGCGCAAAATGAATACCAGTAGCTCTGTGTTTATTTTATAGCAGACTGTCTACAAGAATAAGTTTTACGTTCTTAGTTCAAGAAAAAAGGGTCAGCCTAATCATAAGACTGACCCTGTTTTATGCAAATTGCTCAAAGTGCAAGTTTTTCAAAAGCTATTATTTAGCGCTAGCCGTAACTTTTGGCGTTTCGTGCGCCAATGATTTGGCGGCTTGGCGTAGCTCAAACTTCTGTACTTTACCGGTACTGGTTTTCGGAATTTCAGCAAAGATAATATATTTCGGCACTTTAAATCCAGCCAAATATTGCTCGCAATGCTCCATGACATGATCGCGTTGCAAAGTGCTACCAGCATGAATTTCGATAAAGGCGACGGGCACTTCGCCCCATTTATCATGCGGCGCGGCAACGACCGCACAGCTTTGGATTTCCGGCATTTTATATAAGACGTTTTCGACTTCGATACTAGAGATATTTTCGCCACCTGAGATGATGATGTCTTTAAGCCTATCCATGATTTTGATATAGCCGTCAGGGTATTTGACGCCCAAATCACCGGTACGGAACCAACCATCGGCAAAGGCTTCTTCAGAGGCTTTTCGGCTTTTAAGATAGCCTTTCATCACCATGTTACCGCGCAGTGCCAGCTCGCCCATCTCTTCGCCATCAGCAGCAACCGGCTCAGTGGTCCCTTGTTTAAACAGCTCAAAGCCTGTCATCAAATGCGAGGTCACTCCTTGACGAGATTTTTTCTGCGCACGAGCAGCGACATCAAGCGCATCCCATTCTTCTTGCTCAGCACAAACAGTGACCGGACCATAAACTTCAGTCAGACCATAAACGTGCGAGATATGAAAGCCCATCGCTTCCATAGCAGCGAGCATAGTTTCAGACGGCGGCGCACCAGCGACCCAGCCTTTGACTTCATGGTTAATGGCTTCTTTATACTCAGGCTTACCGCCCGCAATCATATTGTGCACCACGGGCGCTGAGCAATAATGGCTGACTTTATACTTGGCAATCAGCTGCAAAATCAAATCAGCGTCAATTTTACGTAAGCAGACGTTGACGCCCGCGCGCTCAGCGATGGTCCATGGGAAACACCAACCATTACAATGGAATAGTGGCAGCGTCCATAGATACATGGGATGCTTGGGCATATCCCAATCTAAAATATTAGACACGGCATTGAGCGTGGCACCGCGATGATGATAGACCACGCCCTTGGGCTTACCAGTGGTGCCAGAGGTATAGTTGAGCGCAATGGCATCCCATTCATCGAGCGGTTTTTCCCAATTATCCAAATTGTCTGAGCTGGCGATTAACTCTTCATAACTCATACTGCCAAAACGCTCGATATCAAGCGCTTTATCGGTCGCATGAATCACGTTGAGGTTGGGAAAAGCTTCATCAATAATCTCAGCGTGCTCAGCAAACTCGCTATCTAAAATCAATACTTTGGCCTCTGAGTGTTGCAGGCAAAAGGTTAGGGCATTGATATCAAGTCGGGTATTAAGGGTACAAAGCACGCCGCCTGACATTGGCACGCCAAAGGCGCATTCGACCATCGCTGGCGTGTTCGGCATCATCACCGCCACCGTGTCATTTTTATCGATACCCAATTTACGCAGACCATCAGCCAATTGACGACAGCGATCATAAGTCCGTTGCCATGTCTGCGTGAGCTCATTGTGCTCTAGGTCGTCGTAGATAATTGCAGTCTTGTCAGGATAAACCTGCGCGCTGCGGATAATAAAATCGATAGGGGTCAGCGGTTGGTGATTGGCAGCGTTTTTGCCAAGACCGGTGTGAAAGTCTGTCATGGGGATAGTCCTTTATCGTATTGCGGGTATTCGATGGTGCAGGGATTTAGCGAAGCGGCTATTATAGAAGCCGTTGTCATAAAAACAATTGTCATAAAAACGGTCGTTATAAAACACGTTAAATATTGACAACGCTCACGCTATTATAGCCAATCGCCCCAAAAATTGGGCGGGTTTTATGAGGTTTGCTTAATAAAAGCCATAAAGTCGAGGTAAACATCTGACTGTCTAGGATTGGTATCAAGATAGTGCTCACTCATCAGTCGCTTGTCCGCGTAGCTGATGATAATAGCGGTGTGTTACGATAGCAGCAACGCTAAATCCCGTGACTTTTCTGTTTTCAGAACGTAGTTTGTTAATTCATTCATAAGGAAAATGATATGACCGCCAGCCGCACTGCCAATACCATTGAGACCGCCAGCACCAACGAGCACTACCCGCATTTATTTGAGCCGCTGGATTTGGGCTTTACTACACTTAAAAACCGCATGGTGATGGGCTCGATGCATACGGGGCTTGAAGACCGTTTTTATAATTACGGCAAGCTGGCGGCGTATTTTGCCGAACGTGCCAAAGGCGGCGTGGCGATGATGATTACCGGTGGTATTTCACCCAATCGCGAAGGCTGGTTGCTCCCTGCTGGAGGCACCATGAACACCCGCGCTGACGTCATTAATCATCAACGCGTCACCCGTGCGGCGCATAAATATGACAGCAAAATCATCATGCAAATCTTGCACAGTGGTCGCTATGGTTATCATCCGTTTTCCGTGTCAGCAAGCCCGATTAAATCGCCAATCTCGCCGTTTAAACCGCGTAAGATGAGCATCAAAAATATCGAACAAACCGTTAAAGACTATGCGCGCTGTGCCAAACTTGCCAAACAAGCGGGTTATGATGGCGTTGAAATCATGGGCTCTGAAGGCTATTTGCTCAATCAGTTTTTATCGCGTCATGTCAATAAACGTACCGACGAATACGGCGGTGATATTCAAAATCGCATGAAGTTTGCGGTCGATGTCGTGAAAGCAGTTCGCGAAGCAACGGGTGAAGATTTTATTATCCTATTCCGTTTGTCAGTGATTGATTTGGTCAAAGACGGTAACGTTATGGATGAAGTCATTACCGTTGCTAAAGCGCTAGAAGAAGCGGGCGTGACCATTATGAATACTGGTATCGGCTGGCATGAAGCGCGTGTTCCAACCATTGTCACCAGCGTACCACGCGCGGCGTTTGTTGATTTTACCGCTGAGATTAAAAAGCATATTAATATTCCAATGATGGCAGCCAACCGTATCAATATGCCAGAAACAGCGGAAGAAATCGTTGCCAGTGGGCAAGCGGATATGATTCAAATGGCACGTCCGTTCTTAGCAGATCCACATTGGGTCAACAAAGCTAAAGAAGGGCAAGCCGATCGTATCAATACCTGTATCGCCTGTAACCAAGCGTGCCTCGACCATACTTTCGAAAATAAACGCTCAACCTGTTTGGTCAACCCACAAGCTTGCTACGAGACGGAATTGGTTTATAAGAAGACCAAAAAACCTAAAAAAGTGGCGGTCATCGGTGGCGGTGTCGCGGGCATGTCAGCCGCTCACGTTGCAGCTTTGCGTGGTCATGACGTCACCCTATTTGAAGCAAAAGATATCTTGGGTGGGCAGTTTAATTATGCCAAAGTCATTCCTGGTAAAGAAGAGTTCTTTGAAACCATTCGCTACTATATCAATGAGCTTGAGCACTCAGGTGTTGAGATTAAACTTAATACCAAAGTCGATAAAGATATGCTTGAGAAGGCCAAGTTCCATCACGTCATCGTCGCAACCGGCGTGGTTCCAAGAAGCCTAGAAGGCAAGCTAGAAGGTGCTGATTTGCCGCAAGTCATCAGCTACGCTGAACTGCTCTCTGGTGAGAAATCCGTCGGCGATACCGTTGCGGTCATTGGTGCGGGCGGTATCGGCTTTGACGTCAGTGAGTATCTAACCGCCAATCATGGGCAGCCATTAGATGAGCTTGGTCCTGAATTGCTAAAAGACCCAAGCTATCGTCCAAAACCGCAGTCAATCAGCGATTGGCGCGAAGAGTGGGGCGTGACGTCTGATACTAACTATCAGGCAGATGGCGGCTTGATTAAACCTGAAGGCATCAAACCTGTACGCCAAGTGTACTTAATGCAGCGTACTAAAGGTCGCTTGGGCAGTGGGCTCAATAAAACCTCGGGCTGGGTGCATCGTGCTCATGTTAAGTCGCATGGCGTCATCCAAGTATCAGGTGCGCAGTACGACAAAATTACCAACGAAGGTATTTGGATTACTAACAATCAAGGTCAAAGCCAGCTGTTACGTGTCGATAGCATCGTGGTCTGTGCTGGTCAAGAATCAGTGGTTGAGCTGATGCCAAATGTCGGTGATGCACCAGACGCACAATATCATTTGATTGGCGGTGCTAAACTTGCTGCGGAGCTGGATGCTAAACGTGCTATAAGAGATGGGGCAGAGGTTGCGGCAGCGATATAATTGATGATTTAAAGTCGTAGTGTAAGATTCGCAGACGGCAGGGGAGCAATTTCCTGCCGTTTTTTTGTTTCTAGGTTTTAAGCTTTTAGAGTATATTTCTAGTCCAAAGTTATTTACTCTCGCTCTAATATAATTCCGTCAAAATAGCCGCGCACCCCACAACGCCCTGAACTAAATTGATAATCAACGTCTTTTAAGAGTAACTGACTTTTACCTTGATAGAGTGCAGGATACAACCTTAACCTAACTTCTTTATCTTGACTATTATCATGAATCGCCCAGTGGTTCCGTGACCATGTTGCAATACTTTCTTCAATTCCACAGGTGTGTAAGTTATTAAAAACTAAGTCACTTTCAATTACAGAAAGATGAGGTTTATTATCAACCTTATTAATAGATAAAGTATTCGTTGCGTCTTGCAAAGTATTTTTGCGCTGACCATCTAAATTATAGATTGAAATCTGGAAGTTTTTAGAAAATTCTCCAAATGCATTTTTATTAGGCAAATCAGAAGAATCTAAATCATCGTTCCAGTTAGAATCTGTCTTTTCTCCGATATGTTCTTCATACTCACGTTTAAGGCACTTAGTATCTTTACAGGTATTTCGTTGAAAATTTAACCATAATTTTTGATCTATAATCACATTGTTTTTATAGCTTTCGCTGTCTTCTTCGTTAGCTTCATCATTGAGATTAGCTCTATATTTCTTCGCCATTGCGTCATCGAGCTTAGAAAGCTCAGGACTTTGGCAAATAGTTTTTTCTACCCAAGTGCTGGCTTTTTTACAATCAAAACTTGCTGAGTTTGCATGATTAGATAGTAGACAAACACCTAAAGTAGTAATAATAATTACGGTTGATTTTTTCATGTTACTCTCATCGTTTAATGCTTAATTTCGAAAATTGATACCATTGTTCTAAAGCTGAATATGAATATAGCATTGTCACTCGTAAATAACCTATCCATGCTACGCTAAACCCATCAGTAATACTTAATCGTACTTATTACCTACGCCATAAAAAAGGATTTTATAATGGTAGTGTTAAAGACCCTGTTTAAATGGATCGTTTTGCCTATTGTAGCGCTACTCATTATTATCAGCTTGAGCTTAGTAGTGACGGGTAACGCTTATATCTTTCGAGGGCTACAGCTTACTTATCTTAAAGGTGAAAACACTGCCAATATTGACGATTATGTCGATTTTGATAATCGTACTATCCGCGCAAAAAATCCTATCGAATGGGAAAAAGTTGCCAACTTTCAGCAGGTCAAACTCACGCCGACTTTGCAAAATGCTTTAGATACCGATGAAACCGTTGCCTTTGCCATTATCAAAGACGGCAAACTGCTGTACGAAAACTACTGGCAAGGTTATGGTGCTGATTCGCACACCAATAGCTTTTCTATGGCAAAAACTGTCACTACCATGCTGTATCTCAAAGCGGTAGAAGATGGTTATATATCAAGCATTGATGAACCAATTACCAAGTGGCTACCTGAATATGCGGACAATCAATATGCGCAGAACTGTACCTTAGCAGATTTCTCGGCGATGACCTCGGGCTATGATTGGACGGAAGATTATTACTTTCCCATCAACCCGACGGCTGAATCCTATTATGGTCATGACTTGGTCAAGCAAATGGTCAATCGTAAGTTTGTAGAAGAATGTGGCGGCCAGTTTGAATACTCATCAGGCGACACGCAAATGCTTGGCATAGCTTTATCGCGAGCGCTTGCGCCGCATGGCTATACTATTTCTAGCTATTTAGAAGAGAAATTTTGGCAACCTCTCGGCATGCGAGGCGATGCTTATTGGTCGCTTGATGGTGCTTCGAGCATCGAAAAAGTATATTGCTGTCTCAATGCCAGCGCATTAGATTTTGCCAAATTTGGACAGCTATTATTAAATGGTGGTGAGTGGCAAGGCGAGCAATTACTTAGTAAAGCGCACGTTGATTTTATGATTACGCCAAACGTGGATGCATTCGCAGACGGGCAAGCGCAAGTTTACGGCCATTCGGTATGGACGGATATGGATAGTCAGATTCCGTTTTATGCCATGCTTGGTCACTTAGGTCAGCGGGTACTGGTGCTGCCAGAAGAGAACGCGATTGTCGTTAGACTCGGTAAACAAAAAGGCTTACCGACACCGGTTGAAGGCTTTCACTTGGAGCCAGACTTAGGGCAGTATGTGACGGAGGCGAAAATAATTTTGGATAATCTACCACTAGAGCAGTAATTTGAGTTTATTTATAAGGCGAGTGAGTAATAGCATAAATTGCTAAGTCCATCACACATCATTAATAATCAGAAAAATAAGCATAGTGATAAAAGTTTCTATTTTTAACAAGGAATATTAAAACCCTCATGAATCATTCAAATAAAAATAGAGGGCATGATGGCTCGCTTAAGATCATTTGGTTAGTGGTATTTTTTGCGGTGCTGATTTGGTCGGGTATTGCACCTAAAAATTATTTCACTTGGGTTTTGGAAGTTGCGCCCGCGCTGATTGGTTTGAGCATACTAGCCGCGACTTATCAAAGATTTACCCTATCAAGGCTCACGTATTCCTTAATATTGCTGCACTGCATCGTATTAATGATAGGCGGTCATTATACTTATGCTGAAGTACCTCTGTTTGATACTATCGCCAACTGGTTTGGTTGGGAGCGCAATCACTATGATAAATTGGGGCATTTCGTTCAGGGGTTTGTACCGGCAGGGATTGCGAGAGAAATTTTACTGCGCTTAAATGTGGTGAAAAATGAGCGTTGGTTATTGGTCTTTGTGATGTCCGTTTGTTTGGCGTTTAGTGCTTTTTATGAGCTGATAGAATGGTGGGTAGCGTTAGCCGTTGGCAGTGATGCAGAAGCCTTTTTGGGCACGCAAGGCTATGTCTGGGATACGCAGTCTGATATGTTTATGGCGTTGATTGGTTCAGCTGTATTTTTAGCTTTTTTTCGAAAATGGCAGGATTCAAGTATCCGTAAATTGACTTAAACGAGCGTACCCCTTGATTAAGCGTAAGCATCCGACCATCCCCT
>NZ_DJUD01000016.1:0-5981 GCF_002439405.1 Psychrobacter sp. UBA6291
ACACAGAATTCGGGATGGTCTCAATCCGTACACATAAACTTGGGAGATTTTAATTACGCAGCCTGACGATAATAATCAAACCACACCTGTCTTGGCGATTTATAGCCCAAGCCCTTTTGAATCCTTGTTTGGTTGTAGTACAGCTCGATGTATCTAATGATATCGTTGATCGCTGTAAATCTAGTCTTATAATCCTGGTGATATACCAGCTCATTCTTTAAGACGCCCCAGAAGCTTTCTATTGGAGCATTGTCGAAGCAATTACCTTTAGCGCTCATTGAACCTGTAAACTGATGCTGCTTAACGATCTTGTGGTAGGCATGGCTGCAATACTGGCTGCCTCTGTCAGAGTGAACGATTAGCCCTTTGCTGGGTCGTTTATTTTTAATTGCCATATTGAGTGCACGGCATACTAAGTCAGCAGTCATGCGTTTGTTGATCGCATAACCAACAAGCTCTTTGGTATATAAGTCTTTGACCCCTGCTAAGTACAGCCAACCCTCATTCGTCCAGATATAGGTGATGTCGCTTACCCATGCTTGGTTAGGGCGACTGGTGTCAAACTTCTGATCGAGCACGTTTGGATAGACCAGTTTGTTGTGATTGGAGTCAGTGGTGACTTTAAAGCGCTTATGACTACGACATTTAATGCCGTGTTGCTCTTTGATGCTTCTTACCATATACAGGCTAATGTTATGGCCTTGCTCGCTTAGATGAGCATGCAGTCGATCTGCGCCATAACGTTCTTTCGTTTCATTGTGAGCCGCTTTAACCAGTAATTCAGACTGGTTGCGATGTATCTGTTGGTCGCTGAGATCACGACTTAGCCAGTCGTAATAGCTTGATGGCTTAACCCTTAACACACGGCACATAGTGGTGATGCGAAAGAGGAACTGGTTGTCTTTGATAAAGGCGTACCTGACTAACTGTTTCTCGCGAAGTACGCCGTCGCCAACTCGAGCATAGCTCTCATCTTGCGTCGGGGCGAAGCAGTGCTTCGCTTTATCCCTCCTCATTTAGTATTTCGCGTTCCTCTTCAGCCACTTTGAGCTGCCGCTTGAGCTGCTTTATTTCTTGAAGAGCACTCATAAGATCAGGATCGTATTGCTCTGTGCCGATAAGCTTGCCTTGATTGGCTTTGTTATGCCAATTTGATAGCGTTTGCATGGCAATGCCAAGCTGCTTTGCAGTGGCTGAGATATTGCCATTATTGTCTGATATCTTCTTGACGGCCTCGGCTTTAAATTCGTCACTGTAGGTTCTTACTTTCTTGGTCATGATAAACTCCGATTAATACGCTTAGTTTACCAAGTTTACCTCTACGGTTTCTTCAGCATAGCTCAAAAGCATTGACTCGAAATTACGAGCTAGTTTCTCGTATCTTGTTGCAATACTACGAAACTGCTTTAACCTTGCGAACATATTTTCTACCAAATGGCGTAATTTATACAGGTAGCTATCAAAATCAGGATTGGGCTGTTTAGCATTTTTCCTCTTTGGTATAACAGGTTTCATGCTATGCTCACGAGCCTTGTCTCTGATACTATCAGAATCATAACCTTTATCAGCAATCAAGTAATCAGCTTTATCAACCAACTCAATTAACTCTGGTGCAGCCTGACTGTCGTGGACTTCACCCCCAGTGATTTTAAAATTGAGCGGATATCCATTGGCATCACAACATAAATGAATTTTTGTAGTTCGTCCACCGTGGCTTTGTCCAATTGCTCGAGGCTCACCAATCCTAGCTCCACACGCATGTTGATGACACCGTATGTAGCTTCCATCAATGAAAACCCACTCCGTATCAATTTCTTTTCGTAGGCTAAAAAAAAACGCTCCCATAACCCATTTTCTGACCATCGGTTAAAACGGTTATAGGCAGTTTTCCACGACACAAGTTCTTCGGGTATGTCTCTCCATGGAGCGCCTGTTCTGAGTTTCCAAATTATGGCTTCCATAATAGTGCGAGTATTTTTAGTTATATAACAACCGTGCTGCTTCATAACTTCTTGTAGTTGTTGCCATAATTCGTCAGTTAGTACTATTCTGGCCATCGTCTCTAGACTCAAAATTATTTATTATGAGCTTATTTTGGTGTTTTTTCACTTTTTTGAATTAGGGACACACCCTATTTACTTAGTAATTTATTATCGTTTAAAACTTTATAGTACCCATCGAGCTCTTTAATGATTTTATGTGCCATCTTACCGTTATGAATTTGTTCCCATGGTTCAGTTTTGGACCACCAATCATGTGGTTCAAAATTATACCAAGCGCACCAATAACCGCCCTTTGATTTATCTTCTTCTGCCTTTATATTTTCACTAGCAATGCCATTGCTAGCCTTACACTCAGCCAGAATTTTCTCATAATATTCATGGTCTTGGCTTACATCCTCATTAGCTATAAAAATACCTAGGTAAGGGCAATTAAAAACCGTTCCCCCAAAACCTAAACAAAATTCCAGAACACTTTCTTTGATATTAAATATAATTTGCTCTTCTCGGTTAACACCTTTTAGGTCGGTTTTAATCATTGAATAAGGTTTGCTTTTTTCTTCAATAATTGTGATTAGATCACGCTGTAACTTCTCAACGAGTTGCTTTTTCATTTCATGAGTACTTAAAGCTATTTTGATAGAGCTAGCAACACTCTCTTCGCTAAACGACATAACCTCTAATATCGACTTTGACTCATTCATATCCTCTATCCCCATAAACTGCTTTTGAATAAATTTAATTAGCTGTGCAAGAAACTCGCAAACGCTATGATTCTGACATTCGACTTGGCATGCTTTTAGCCAACCTAATAATTCGCTAAAACGAAGATGCGTAAATCTTTTCTTATCTGTTAAAGCTTTCAAATCATCAGCTTTGATACTATATTCACTTGGTCCGTTAACAGATTCATTCAGATATGCTAAATGCCAAGCTTTAGGATGTCTTTTTTCAAGCTCCTCGGCATAATCCTTTAACTGTTCAAACTGGTCTGCCGCATAAGGTTTGTTTTCAATACAAACACCGTAACTGTTATCACCCACCTGACATTGTAGATAAATATCCATACGGCGTAGGCTATTATTTCTTGATGTAACTTGCTCAACAAAAACCTTTGTTTTATCAATACTATCAAGAAAAACCTGCCATTCTGGAGCTTTGTACATATCAGGTAGGCAATGCTCAATAAATAATCTTAAAAAGGTTTCTTGCTGGGCATGACTACCTTGTGGATCAAGCAAAGACGCTAAGATACGACTAAGCCCCAACTCATCGGTATTGATATAGTCAAAAGTATTAAAATCTGGTGAAAGCTGACGACTATAGAGTGCTTGCGCTGTCTCTAAAGCTTGGATTTTTTGACTCACTTCATTTATTAAGGTTTGGACTTCGCTCACAATTACGCTTCCTTATCATTTATTAATAGCTATTTAGTACATAGTATTTTACTAATGCTCATAAAGCTCCAGTCCACTCTTTAAACGCTCAAGAATCACTGTTTTAAGCTCATTTGGTTCTATCACCACTGCCAGCTGCGACATACTCACCAACCAATCTTGCAGACGAAGCGTATTGGCAACAGTGGCACTTACTTGATTCCAAGTATCATCGACAGCCGTAATGGTTTGATCTTGCGATAATGGACGTTCAAATAGATGCTGACAGGCATATTTCTGCACCCTTAAAACCAGTTTTATCTGGACACTATCAGTAGGTTCTAACTTACCTAATTTATTCAAGTTATCTAATGAAAAAATATCTCGCCCTACCCAGTCAGGTACTTGCTTATCTATGGCTACTGCTTCAGTGATACGATTGACTGCAAAGTTACGATGCGCTTTTAACAGTACGTCATCATCGATATGATCATCAGTAGGATTAAAGCCTGTGAGGTAGATCATATTGTCAATAAAGATAAGCCCTTTAGGATAGATGACTCTTTCAGCAGAACTGCCATGCCATTTATTTTGATAGCTTATTTTAAGTTGCAGTCTATTTAACAGAGCTTGGTGAATGCTTGCAATCACATCATTTTTAAGCGTCGGTGCCTGTACTATGCTCGGTAAGGTAATGAGATAATCTTGCCATTGTCCTAGCTTACTTTGATGGAAGTTATTTTTATTCTGCCGGCCTAATTGGGTGAGCTTATCTGTAATACTTTGCTTAAAAGATGCTGGTAAATAGTTTGCGGTATATTTATCAAGCATCTCCCAAAAGAACACCGTTTGCTCATTGATAATATCAATACTAAAGCTCGGCTCAATAAAAAATCGTGCTGTCTGTCCGCTAATATTCTGCCCCCATGCTGGCACTCTCACTAATGCATTACTATAAAAAATATCGTTAAAAATTTGGTTTAAGGCAATCAGATCATTCTCTAAGTTTTTACGTTCATTAGCGAAATTATCTGAATCATCACCATAACCAACCATAAGCTCTGTTAATGACATAGCATCAGCTTCACTCCGAGGCAGACATTGATATAAAGCAAATAGACGTGTTGACTTTGTATAGCTTGCGGTTGGGTGCGTGGGCATATCGGTTTCTCAGTTAAATCGTTCAATGGTAAGTTTATAGCTTCATTACTAAAACAATGGTTCAATCAAAACGAACCAAGATCGCGGTGCCATTATCATAAGCATTGCCATCTGAATCATAAACTTGGCCCTTCAGAGCGATTAGCCAATCCTGTAAATCAGTCTCCGCACTGACAGGTTGCCATTGCTGACTTGGCACTAAGTCATGAATACCATCCGTACAAACCAAGAGACAGTCGCCACCATCAATATCCATCGTTCGAGAGATGCTCTCTGGTGCTTCACTGCTTGTATAACTGTCATCAGTGGTCAATGCAAAGCATTCAGTAATGCTATATAAGCTCCCCGCCATCCCTTCTCGGTTATATTCTGTAAACTCTGCTTGGCGACCTTGCTCCTGTGCCTGCTGGTCGATGAGTTCATTTAGCAGATTATGATCGCGTGTCAGACACTGCCATTGAGCCGCGCCTTTGGGCAGCCAGTAGACACGACTGTCACCTACATGCGTTATCGTTACTTTTATTATTCCATCACTATTTAGCTCTCCAACAATCATCGCGAGGGTTGCTGCCGCGCCATGACGCTTATATGAATGCTTGGTTTGATTAACCAGCTGATGAATAGCATCGGCCGTTGGCTTTGTATTATGACTCCACAACCGACTAATCGCTTTTACCACCGCCTTTGAGCAATTTTGTGAGTGGCTGGAACTTGCCACACCGTCAGATGCTGCTAAACAAAATGGTGATGCAAACGATGTCACTGCCATCACGCCTAAGTCTTCTTGATACCAGTTATCTAAAAAGAAAAAAGCATCTTGTTGCAGGTTATTAGCAGCATTACCTTGAAAGGTAATTGCGCAGGCTTGTGCTAATGCTCCAATAGAAGGGTCATACTCATTACTCAAAGCAGCTGTCATATTAATTCGCTCATTACTTGTGACTATTACGTAAGTATAATGAACTACTTAATAATTTATTTTCTAGGTTATGTATTATTCTAAATTCAATTGTTCGTTTCAATAATTATGATTAATTGTTAGGCGAGTTATTTTACAAGGACTATGAACGTATATTATATAGAATAAATCATATACCAACTTTTGTCAGTATATAGAAATTGGGCGAACTCTATTGCTTAGGTGTTAATATCATCATTTTTTGGGATGTGCTATTATTAGCCTCAATAGAATAAAGAACTGTATGTTTAGCATAACCTAGCAAAAAAAAGTACTACTAAGTCAAATCAGGAATGACTTAGCAGCGCTTTTAAGGTTTTACGAAATACTCAGGTGGTATGTGTGATATTGGAGTTTGAAGAAGCTATGGCTGATTTAAAACAAGCATGGCAAGCCAGCCTTGAAGCTGAAGAGAAGTTTAAAACTATACTAACTAGGTTTCTATAATGAATAAGCACTTAAATATTTTGGTGGTGTTCTAAAAAG
>NZ_DJUD01000058.1:0-29371 GCF_002439405.1 Psychrobacter sp. UBA6291
CAATGTTCAACACGCCCTAATAACCTACCCAAAATCTTCCCTCAGAATAGCCGCCATATTACGCTCGGCAAGCCCCGTGATAAAGACATACGGATTGACCCCAGCGCTACCGGGGATTAACGCGCCATCTTGCACGTAGATATTTTCGTGTCCTTTGACGCGTCCAACTCCATCAGTCGCCAAGCCTAATACACAGCCGCCTAGTGGGTGATAGCAGAAGTTATCGCCGAAGCCTTTAGTAAATAATAAGCTTGAAGTAGAGCCACCATTTACTTTGGCGAGTCTTTCGATCAGCTCTTTGGCCGCATTTACTGAGTACTCGTTTTGCTCGCGTTTCCAGTTAAGTTTGACGGTTTTTGTGGCCTTATCATAGTAATAGTTACCGCGTTCTGGATTATCAGTGATGGCGAGATATAGCGTCGTCCATGTCTCAAGCCCTAGCGGTAATGGCGCGAGTTCGGCAAATATTTTGTACTTTGAACCGCCTCTATCGCCGTCCCACATATTGATGCCTTTGACCGGAATGGTAGATTGGGTGGTGCCCGCAGCGTGGACGAAATTGCGCCCTGTCATGATGTTGCCGTTTGGTCCCCAATGTTTGCCGATGTGTTCGTTTAGATTGTTTAGTTTGCCTTCGGCTTGGCTTTTAAGTAGCAGCTCTGAGGTGCCCGTACTGCCCGCATTTAGAAACAGTTTATCGCAAGTATAATGTTCAATTTTATCGATGCCACCAGTAGTATTGATAACATGGACTTCTAAGCGCAGTTGCTCATTATCGAGCGCTTGAATAGTATTAACTTTGCGCAAGGTTTTTACGGTGACATTGCCGGTGGCTTCAGCGTCTTTTAGGTAGGTTAAATCCAGTGAAAATTTGCCAGCATTATTACCATAAATGACTTCACCGGCGAGCGCGGATTTATACACTTCGCCGCGCGCTTCCTTTTGCATATAGTCAAAATCGTAGCTATTATCGAAAAACTCTGTTTTCATTCCCGCCTTTGCTGCTTGGCGTTCAGCTGCGCGAGTGTACTCATAATGCTCGGACTCATTAAAAAACGATTCAGGGATTTTACTGACTTTCAGATTTTTCATGGCACGGGGAAAATAAGTATCGTACATCTCATTAGAATCAATCCAAGGAAACACTGCTTCAAAATGCGCGCGTCTTGGCTGAATGGCAATCGCGCCATTGACGATAGAGCCGCCGCCATAAGCACGCCCTGCAAATACTTTCATATCGTCATATTCGATTAAATCCAACACCCCAGGATATTTTCTGATAGGAATTGGAATCGGGATAGGGGCGTTTGGCATATTGCTAAACCAGCTTGAGCGTTTATCGGCGCTAATCATTTTGCAAAAGGTATTATGTGCGGGCGTTCTATCCCAGCGCATACCCATCTCAAGTATCAATACTTTATGACCTTTTTCGCTTAATCGTAGCGCTGATACCGCGCCGCCGTAACCACTACCGACGATGATATTGGGGAAGTGTCCAGCTTGAGTAATTTTGCTTGGTAGTTTTGGCTGCTTGGCAAGCGTTTGGCAGCCACTCACCGCAGCGGAGGTGCTGATAGCGCCTAAGCTTAAACCCATGGCTTTAATCAGTTGGCGTCGTTGCATGGTGTATCCTAATTTGATATTTAAGCTAAAAAAAGCCTGTATGAAATAATATTAGCTTTTGATTATAAAGGTGCGCTTAGCCAAGCGAGCATCATATTAGCAAACATAGGTTGCGTTATTATTTCAGTCGCACGATTGCTGTAATACTTATAGATAAATCGGGCTTTCATTCATCGATTATTCTTATCAGTTTTTAGCCAATGACTCAGCCAGTTACTTAGTCAATTATTTTTATAGTAAGGCGTAAACTTGACCAAATAGGGAATTTCGCTTATTATCTTGTTTCAATGTACTAGAACGCAAATACATTAAAACATTCTTATCATTAAAAACGCTAAATAATTCGGCAAAGACAACAATAGTAGTAATTAATTTAAAATAATAAGGCTTAACTATGACAACGAAAAATACCGCCACTGGCTACGGTTTACATCAGTCCATCTTGCCGAATAGCGAGGGTCTATATGGTGAGTTTGGTGGCAAAATTGCTCATCCTGAGCTTGCCAAAGCCATGACAGAAATCGAAATAGGTTTTCGTGAAATCATCAAAGACGACGACTTTATCAAAGAGATGAAGCGCTTACGCGAGACTTATGTTGGTCGTCCAAGTCCCATTTATCATGCGCAGCGTTTGACCCAGCATTGCGGCGGCGCGCAGATTTATTTTAAACGTGAAGATTTAAACCATACGGGCGCGCATAAGATTAATCACTGTTTGGGTGAAGTGTTATTAGCCAAAAAATTAGGCAAAACCAAGGTGATTGCCGAAACGGGCGCGGGGCAACATGGCGTCGCATTGGCAACGGCAGCAGCCTTGATGGGTATGGAGTGTGAGATTCACATGGGTGTGGTCGATATTAAAAAAGAACATCCAAACGTCAGCCGGATGAAGGTTTTGGGCGCCAATATCGTGCCAGTCTCACGCGGCGCAGGGACGCTAAAAGAAGCAGTCGATAGCGCTTTTGAGACTTATTTAAATGAGCTTGATAGCAGTATGTTTGCGATTGGCTCGGCATTGGGGCCTGCGCCCTATCCTGAAATGGTCAGCTATTTTCAATCGGTGGTCGGGCATGAAGCGCGGGCGCAGTTCTTAGCGGCGACGGGTAAGCTGCCTAATAAAGTGGTCGCTTGTGTTGGCGGTGGCTCCAATGCTATCGGCATGTTTAGCGGCTTTTTTGATGATGCCGAGGTAGAGAAAATCGGCGTGGAACCAGCGGGCGAGGGCTTAGATACGCGCAATCATGCGGCGACAATGTCGCTCGGCGTCAAAGGTAAAATTCACGGCTTTAAATGCTACGTGCTGCTTGATGAAAAAGGCGAGCCAGCACCGGTGCATTCGATTGCCTCAGGGCTTGATTATCCGGGCGTTGGGCCACAGCATTCATACCTGCGAGATTTAGAGCTTGCTACCTATGAGTCGGCGACTGATGCAGAATGTTTACAAGCCTTTATGGCGCTATCACGTCTTGAAGGTATTATCCCAGCGTTAGAATCGGCGCACGCCATTGCTTATGCGATGAAAATCGCCAAGGATATGTCAGCGGATCAGACGATTTTGGTGAATCTATCAGGGCGCGGTGATAAAGATATTGATTTTATTTTGGATAAGGTAAAGCTATAAAAAATTGATAAGGAGTATAAAAAAACAACAGCTCTCAAGCGTGTAACCAGTTATCATCGTGGTTTTTTTAGTCTAACGCTTGATAGGATCTACCCATGTCCAACCGCGACCTCATTATTTTTATGACATTGTCCTTTATGTGGTCGCTGTCGTTTATTTTTTATCGTATCGGCGTGCCAGAATTTGGCTCGCTCGCGTTTGCCAGTTTGCGGGTGGTATTTGCCGGTTTGGTGATGCTGGTTTTTGTTTTAATCAGCCCAAAAAACCGAGCAGGCATCCGCGATAATTGGAAAGTTTTGACCCTAGTCGGACTGTTTTCTGCCGCTATCCCGTTTATCCTGTTTGCCTTTTCAGCGCGCTCAGTCAATGCTGGGGTGTTGGCGGTGCTTAATGCGTCCGTGCCGATGATGAGCGGTTTTATCGCCAGCACCTTTTTTAAAGACAGGCTGTCAAAAAAGCAGATACTTGGCTTAATTATTGGCGTAGTGGGCGTGATTATTTTAATGAGTGAAAGCTTATTTGGTAGCCAAAGCGCTGCTTCTGATTCTTCATTATTACCGATGGGCTACGCATTATTGGCCTGTGTTGGTTATGCGGTCGGCGCCAATATCACCAGAAACTATTTATACGATGTCTCGCCGGTGGCGATTACCGCAGGCTCGCTTATCATTGCCAGTATTATTATGCTGCCGATAGCGGTGTATGAGTTTCCCTATGGCAAAACCATTAGCCTCACTGCTTGGACGTCAGTGATTTGTATCGGCGTCTTCTCAACCGCCATCGCGCTGATTTTTATGAATCAACTCATCAAAAGTATCGGTCCGATGCGCGCGACCAGCATTACCTTAGTGATTCCAATTTTTGCCATTATTTTAGGCTATCTACTGCTTGGTGAGGCTTTAGACACGCCAGCGATTATCGGTTCAATGGTGATATTGTTTGGTACTTATCTGTCGTTAGAGCTGTCTATTAAAAAGATGCTTAAATCCTAAGATATTGCTTTTTTCTAATTGATAAATAGCCTTTTAATAAATGCCACTTATTTAGCACTTTCTGCCATGATAAGTTGAATGGGAAAGGTAATGATGTCAAACGCTTTGGCAAATGGCATCAGCGTTTCCAGTCTTTTTTCTTCTGCTAAAGCTTTGTCTGGTTGATAATGATAAAACTTCAGCGTGGTCGGTTGGCGAAAGCGATAGGTAAGCGTCTCGATATTTTTCACCGCAGGTGCCACCGTTACAGGAAGGCGCCACAGATTTTTTGTACAGCGCGTCATACCACCCGCGAAGCCATCATGACAAGTAAAATCAAACCCTTCAAGCTTCGCCGTTTCACCGGCGGCTAGCAGATGCGTCGGTTTTTCAAACCATAATATGGTGGCAATGCAACCTTGCGCTGAGGTGCAGCCTTGCTCGCCTATTCTTATTCTAAAATAGGGCGCATTAAATGCCGGCATTGGCTTAAAGGAAAAATAAGCCAAATCTACTTGCTCTAAAATATCAATAAATTCACGATCTCTATTGGCGCTCTGTACCAAATAGCTGCGCTTTTCTCCGGCGAATACAATCGCATGCTCAACGCCTTTTTTAGGATTTACGAATTCTGCTTCCCTTTCTCGTTCTTCGCGCTATTTTCTCACTGCTGGTACTTTGACGGCGCTAAGTCTCGCTATTAGCTCAGCGCATGCCGCTGGCATCGAATACAGCAAACAATCGGTTGCGCCTTTTTTTGAGCCGGGTAATTATGCCGAGCTATCTTATGCGTATGTTGATCCAAAAATAGAAGGCACCGATGCCACTGGTAATAAAATCGGTGACATGATGGATGACTTTGATTTGCCCAGCGCCGCCATTAAAATCGCCCCGACAGCCAATACGGCCTTGGCAGTGATTTACGAACAACCCTTTGGTGTCGATACCGAGTACCCAGCAGGGAGTATTTTTAACAATAGCATGGGCACCACTGAAGCGCGAGTAGAGACAAATGGCATCACGCTTTTGGGCGGCGGTAAAATTAGCAATAATGTCTGACTATATGGCGGTCTTGAATACCAAACACTAAAAGGCAATATAACGGGCGTGCAGCCAGTCGGTTTGACTACCGCTGTTTCGCAAGTAATCGATGAAGCGGGCGCGCTTTTTGGTATACCAACGACTACCGCTTATTATGATTTGGTCAATAAACAAAATAACGGCACGATTACGCCAACTGAAGCGGCAACTTTGGGCGCTATCAATGAAGCAGCTATCAATCCTGTGGCGACAGCGCCGACCTATTATACGTTAGATTTTGAAAACGAAAATACGCTAGTGCCGGTTATCGGTATGGCGTATGAAAAGCCGGAGATCGCTTTGCGTGCCGCATTAACCTATCGCGCCCCTGCTAAATATCTGGTATCTGGAGTAGAAAACCTGCAAGTTATTTTGCCGCCTATCGCTGGTAGTGATGGGGTAACACCGGGACCAGCGACTGATGAAGTTGCCTTACCACTAGCGGGCAAGACCGAAGTGAAGATGCCGCAGTCGGTCAATTTCGATTTCCAAACCGGTCTGAGTGAAAAGTATAAGTTGCTAGGTATGGTTAACGCCCGCTGGGTAGATTGGAGTAACTTTAATGTTGCCCCGCCTTTAGCGACATTATCAACACAAGAGCCCTTAGCTGCTTATAAAAAAGACGGTTACGCGGTTGAGGTGGCATTGGGTAAGCAGTTTAATCCAAAAGTTTCAGGCGAAGTACGTGTCGGATATGACCACGGTACTGGTGCGCCGCTCAGTCTATTGGGGCCTTATGACTCTATCAAAAGCTTGGGATTAAGCGCGCAATACAAACTGACCGAGCAGCTTAGTGTCTCTGCGGGCGGTCAATATATGTGGTTTGAAGGCGGTCCAGTCGATACTAAGGTTGATGGTCGGGTAGCCAATATTGACGATGGAACTGGCTACGCACTTGGCATGAAATTGGGTTATCATTTTTAAAGATTGACTGAGATTGTTTGTTAAAAATAGCTCATATTAGTGCTTATAGAAAATAGAAAAAAGCACCAACTTAAAAGTAGGTGCTTTTTTTATTACTAAATTTTAGCAAAAATTACTGTTTCTATTAGCTTAAAACCCTTATAAGGTCACATAAATAATAGCGTTTAAAAGGTTGGAAATATACTTGCGTCGATGTTTTTGTTTGTAAGTGTGACTTGGAAATATCATCTCTACCCCCTATAAAGAACACGGCTGATAAATAGACCGCTTAATAATGATAAGTGACAATGGCAAGCGCCCTTTATCAAAGCTCAATAACTCTTATAAATCTATTTTATAACAACAAACAAGGCTCCTCATGGCACACGATACTTTATTCGAACCCGTAAAAATGGGTACCCAAACTCTAAAAAATCGCATCTTTATGGCTCCCTTAACCCGCTTACGCGCGGTCGAGCCGGGCGATGTTCCTACGGCACTAGCCAGTGAATATTACACACAGCGTAGTGGTGCAGGATTGGTGATTACCGAAGCGACGCAAGTGTCTTTTCAGGCAAAAGGCTATGCTGGCGCGCCCGGTATTCATACCAAAGATCAGACGACGGCGTGGAAAACCATCGTTGATAATGTCCATGCCAAAGGCGGCAAGATTGTCGTCCAGCTATGGCACACCGGTTTGGTTTCACACGAAAGCGTCCAACCTGATGGCAAAGCGCCTATTTCGGCGTCTGACGTTCATGTAGGCGTGCGCACGACATTGCGTGACAGTAATAATCAACCGATACGCGTTGAATCTACAACCCCGCGTCCAGCCACGCTTGAGGAAGTAAAGCAAGTTATCGCTGACTTTGGGCTTGCGACTAAAAACGCTAAAGAAGCAGGATTTGATGGCGTAGAAATTCATGGCGCGCATGGTTATCTGTTGCATCAGTTTTGGGTTGAGCAAACCAACCAACGTGATGATGAATATGGCGGTGGCCGCGAAAACCGTGCGCGTTTGACCCTTGATGTTATCGATGCTTGTGTCGCTGCATGGGACGCTGACCATGTTGGTATTCGCATCTCACCGCTTGGTACCTTTAATAATGTCGAAGCAGGCTACCATGAAGACGAAAATATCTGGCTTATTGAGCAAATTAATAAGCGTGGGTTGATGTATTTGCACCTATCTGAGCCTGATTGGGCAGGTGGTACGCCTTATAGCACAGAATTCCGTCAACGCGTTCGTAATGCGTTTGGGCAAATGATTATTGCTGCTGGTGGTTATACCCCTGAAAAAGCCGAGCAGAATATTAAGGAGGGCTATATCGATGCCGTTGCTTTTGGTCGTGATTATATTGCCAATCCGGACTTAGCTGAGCGTATCCGCCAAGGTGCGCCGCTTAATGAGCAACATCCGCAAAGCTTTTATGGCGGCGGTACAGAAGGCTATACCGATTATCCTTTTTTAAAACAAGCTTAAATATTATCGGATAGCCATTTTAAATCGGCTTTATCGATTAAAATAAAGCGATAATCAATAAAAAAGCCACCTTGCTAATAACAGTAAGGTGGCTTTTTTAATAGATGAAGTTTAGCTATTTAACAAAGTTACCCGTTTGATAATCACGAAACGTTTGTTTTAACTCCGCTTGGGTATTCATGACAAACGGACCATAGCCTACCACTGGCTCACCGATAGGCTCACCGCTTAATAGTAGCAGTTTAACTATGCTTGACGATGGCTTATCACCAGAAAGCTTATCATCAGCTAGCTTGGGGTACGTTAGCTTAATGCTATCGCTTACCTGCGTTGCTGATTGTCCATTGTCGAAATCAATAATAGCGATATCAGTAACAGTCGGCGCTGTAAACTGAATCAGACTGCCTGCGCTTACTGACTTATCATTAACCAGTAGCGTGCCTTCTTGTACCAATATCATGATGTTATGATTGTTTGGCACTTGCAGCGTCGTTGAGCCAGCGCTATGCAAAGCAATATTCCACATATTGATTGGCGTAAAGGTACTTGCCGCGCCTGTCGTATTTTGCCACTTACCTGCAATAATCCTCGCTTGACCAATAGCATGTCCATTTTCAATATTGCTTAAATCGACGATAGGCAAATCAGCGCCTTTTAGCGTTTGATATTTAGGCGCGGTCAGCTTATGGGCGCTCGGCAAATTGACCCATAATTGCACCATGCTAAAAAGTCCACCACGGCGGCTAAAGTCGGGCGAGTGGAATTCTTCGTGCATAATGCCGCGCCCGGCGGTCATCCATTGCACATCACCTTCTTTGATGATGCCACAACCGCCAGCCGAATCGGCATGGCTAATCTCTCCCGAGTAGGCAATCGTCACCGTTTCAAAACCCTTATGCGGATGCTGCCCGATACCGTGCGACTCCTTCTCATGGTTTGGATTTGGCGCAAAGGTGGTCGGCTGACCATAGTCCAATAATAAAAATGGATCGGTATGCTGATAATTAAAATCAGCTTCGTTATCTAAATGATTAAACAAAGTTTTGACATAAAAACCATCGCCGACCCAATGCGGTGCTTTATTATTATGAATATGTTTGATGGCGCGCATTGCTTACCTCGTCAGCCTAACTGTATTAAAGAATATTTATTTATTTCACTGCCATTCTTTAATAGAAATGAAATGCCTACTCTTAAGTAATTCTAAATCTGTATGGGTTTATATGGTGGTTAAATTCAAAATAGTCAAATATTTAGTGTTTTTAAATTTGCATCGCTGGCGTTTGAAAGGCTAGCGTTTAAATGCTTATCGTTTAAATTAAGGGTCTGTCTTAACATCAAACCACTTCGCCGCAAACAAAACCACTGGCCCACGCCCATTGAAAGTTATAGCCGCCAAGCCAGCCGGTGACGTCAAGCACTTCACCGATGAAATATAGCCCGTCTTGATATTTGCTTTGCATGGTCTTTGACGAGACTTCATCGGTTGTGATGCCGCCGCGTGTGACTTCAGCGGTTCGATAGCCTTCAGTGCCAGACGGTTTTAGCTGCCAGCCGTTCAGCGTCGCGCCAAGCTCTATCAAGCGCTCATCTTTAATATTAGCAAGCTCGGTGTCTTTTATATCGTCCCACAAATGCGTTTGTAGCGCTGCCAGCAGTTTTTTCGGCAAAGCATTGTTGGTATTGTCTGCCAAGACCGTGCGGATAAGCTGGCGTGGGTGTGATTTCTTATGAGCAAGTAAAAGCGCAGTGATATCGATTTCGGGTAGCAAATTGATAGTAATGGTTTCGCCAACATGCCAATAGTTAGACAGTTGCAGCATAGACGGACCAGAAAGGCCGCGGTGAGTAAAGAGCAAGGGCAGTTTAAAGGAGATGCGTTCATTACTGGCAATCACCGGCAGACTGATACCGGCAAGCGTACGAATCAGCTCGCCGGTTTTATCGGTAAAGGTAAATGGCACAAGGCTGGCATCAGTTGCGACTAACGTATGACCAAACTGCTGCGCCAGCTCGTAACCAAAGCCGCTCGCACCTAAGGTCGGAATCGATAAGCCGCCCGTCGCTACCACAAGCGACTCGCAGCGATAGCTGGTTTGCGGCAGCTTACTTTGATTGCCGTTATCTTTTCTTTCTTGTTTTTCTTTTTTACTCAAACTTTTGCTGGTGATTAATTCAAAACGGGATTTTTTAGTATTCTCATCAGTCTTTACTTGTTCGATGTGGGTATTGAGCTTGACTTGCACGCCCACGGCAGCGCATTCATCGAGGAGCATGGTTAAAATATCTTGTGCCGAATCATCACAAAATAGCTGCCCATGCTCGCGTTCATGGTAAGGAATTTTATGCTGCTCAACCATAGCGATAAATTCCCAACTCGGATAACGGCTGAGCGCTGATTTACAAAAATGGACATTGCTGCCGATAAAGTGCTCAGGCTCGACGAAGTAATTGGTAAAGTTGCAGCGCCCGCCACCTGACATCAGGATTTTTTTACCGGCTTTATTGGCGTGGTCGAGCACCAAGACGCGGCGACCACGGCGACCCGCGGTGAGCGCACAATATAACCCCGACGCCCCAGCGCCGATGACGATGACATCGTAGTGATTGTGTGCTGCTGCATTGCGCGGATTTTCCATGATGATAGGTTCCAAAAAGCGCTAAGCTTTAAAAAAATAGAAATAAAAAAATTGTAAAACTAAAAAGTAGCCGAGTGCGGCGTCTTAATCATAAAGGGTAGCTATTGTCCATGTTTTATAACAGGTTACAAGGATTAAATAATTTTGCCCAGTCAACTTATAAAAGTCGCTACCCCTGATTAAGTATACAGCTGTGCAGCGAAATTGTTGTGTTTTGCGCTCGACGTCTTGCAACGACGCGGCTTATTTGTCAAACTAACTTAAGTGTCAGACATTATGGAAGATGACTCTTATCACTTGTATAGGCCACCGTTTGCCGTTCATATTTAACGCAAGCCGTTTAATGATAGTCGCAACGACAGCCGCTACAAGTCAGAATAATTAAAAAAGGATGACTACGATGACTCAAAAATCATTTCCTATCGCGGCTGAGTTTGTCGCCGCTGCCAATACTAGCGCTGAGCAATACACCAAAGAATACCAACAATCTATCGCGTCACCTGAGGCGAACGATGCCTTTTGGGCTAAGCGTGCCGAGCTGATTGATTGGATAAAAAAACCCACCAAAATCAGCGATGTCAGTTATGACTTAGAAGATTTTCATATCAAATGGTATGAGGATGGTGAGCTTAATATTTCAGTCAACTGCCTTGATCGACACGTCAAAAATCACCCTTATAAGCCTGCCATTATTTGGGAAGGTGACCATCCATCGCTGCACAAAATCATCTCATTTAAAGAGCTGCACGAAGCGGTGTGTCGTCTCGGGAATGCCATGCGCAAACTTGGGGTCAAAAAAGGCGATCGCGTCACTTTATATATGCCAATGATACCAGAAGCGATGGTTGCCATGCTGGCGTGTACGCGCATCGGGGCGGTACATTCGGTGGTATTTGGCGGTTTTTCTGCCGAGAGTTTGGGCAATCGCATTATCGACAGCCAATCAAAATTGGTCATTACCGCCGACGAAGGTATTCGCGGTAATAAACGCACACCGCTCAAAGCCAATGTCGACCGAGCGTTAGACATGGATGGTACGGAAAGCGTGACCAATGTCGTGGTCGTCCATCGTACGGGTAATTCTGTGCCGATGAGCGGTCGCCGCGATGTGTGGTATCACAGTTTGGTCGATGGCGAATCAAAGCATTGCGAGCCTGAAGTTATGAATGCCGAGGATCCGCTGTTTTTATTATATACCTCAGGCTCTACCGGCAAGCCAAAAGGCGTGCTACATACTACTGGCGGTTATATCATTTATGCGCTTTCTACGTTTCGCGATGTGTTTGATATCAAAGAAGATGATGTCTACTGGTGTACGGCCGATGTCGGCTGGGTGACTGGTCATACTTATGCCACTTATGCACCGCTTGCTAATGGGACGACGACGGTCATGTTCGAAGGTGTGCCAGAGTATCCGACGTGGGCGCGTATCGGTCATATTATTGATAAACACCAAATCACGGTTTTATATACAGCACCGACCGCCATCCGTGCGATGATGAAAGAAGGCGATACCTTTGTCCGTGAATCTGACCGTTCAAGTTTGCGCTTGCTTGGCTCCGTTGGTGAACCGATCAATCCAGAAGCGTGGGATTGGTATTACAATGTCGTTGGCGGCGGTAAATGTCCGATTGTCGATACGTGGTGGCAGACAGAAACCGGCGGTATCTTACTGGCGCCAATACCGGGTACTGTCGATATGAAACCGGGTGCGGCGATGAATCCGCTATATGGCATCGAGCCGGTCGTCGTCGATGCTGATGGTCATGTCTTAGAAGGTGCGGCAGAAGGTAACCTTGCGATTAGTGGCGGCTGGCCGGGGCAGATGCGTACTATTTATAATGATCACGAGCGCTTTTTAAAAACCTATTTCACAGAATATCCGGGCTATTACTTTACTGGCGATGGTGCGCAGCGTGACGAAGACGGTCACTACTGGATTACCGGACGCGTGGATGATGTGCTCAATGTTGCCGGGCATCGCTTGGGCACGGCAGAGATTGAAAGCGCGGTGGTTGCGCACCCAGCAACGGCTGAAGCGGCGATTGTCGGTATGCCGCATGATATTCGAGGGATGGGGGTTTGTGCCTTTATCATTCTAAAATCGGGCGAAACCGCAACGGATGCTTTAAAATCTGAGCTCAATCGCCACGTGCGCGCGGAGATTGGCCCGATTGCTAACTTGGATGCTATTTATATGGTGGATGTCTTACCCAAGACGCGCTCTGGTAAAATCATGCGCCGTATCCTGCGAAATCTTGCCGCAGGGCAATATGTTGGTCTGGGCGATTTATCCACCCTTGCCGATAGCGCTGTCATCAATGAGCTGATTGACGTGGTCAAAGCGGAACGCGGAGAGTAAAGAGTATAGTTGGATATGTATTAAAATAATTTTTCCCTTCTTTAAAAGCCATACTATCGTAAATAGTATGGCTTTTTTACGTAGAGGTTATTGCTATTAGCGCGCTTTAAAGTTTCAATAACTTTTGTTTTTCTCCATATTTACAAGGTTTACCGTCATTATGCTGAACTCTTCTTTGCAGCCTACGCCGATATCAGCGCCAAAAATTGCCATTATCGGTGCTGGCTTAACGGGACTATTTACTGCCACCTTATTAGAGCGCGCTTCTAGCCAAATGAATGAGCAGAAAATTAATGACAAATCCTCAATACCAGAAATCACTATTTTTGAGAAATCACGCAGCGTCGGGCGTCTAGCAACACGTTACCGCAGCGATAGCCTTACTGATAAAAACTGGCAATGGGCATTTGGGGCGCAGTTTTTTACCACCAAGAGCGCAAGCTTTCAACAATTTATTGAACCGTGGTTGCAGACAGGTTTGCTACAGCCATGGTGCGCGCAAGTAGTAAGCTTAACGCCAATGTCGGCAAATAATCAGAAACCCGATATTCACCTCAAAGAGCAATGGGGGAGTACGCAAGCGCGTTATATCAGCACGCCAAAGATGACCAGTTGGGGGCGAGCATTGGCTGATGAATTGCAGCATAGCACCATCAAGTTTAACACCCGCGTCGCGCCATTATCTCAATATAAGCAAACGCCAAATAGCAACATCAATAATAAAACTAACGACAAAACCAGTGAAAAAACCAGTAATAAAACTGAGCTATTCGATGAAAATGGCAACAGTCTTGGTCATTTTGATTGGGTAATTTGTACGGCGCCAAATGGTCAAGCCGTCGAGCTGATGGCAGATAGCGGTTTTAGTGAATGCGCAAAAATCACTGAGCCAACAATGCAGGCGTGCTATAGCTTAATGCTTGGTTGGAATGAGAACCAACCAGTACCTGAGGCGCTAAGCTGTTTGGACACGGCGTGGGATGTGGCTTATGTACAGAATTCTATCATTGATAAGATATTTATCGAACATTATAAGCCTGAGCATCATGCGCTATTACCCAGCATGACCATTCATGCGCGCAACGACTGGTCGGAGCAGCACGTCGATGACGATATTGATACCATAAAAGCGCAGTTACTAGCAGCCGCCAAGCAAGCACTAAACTGGAATACGGAGAGCGCGCCAAGCCAAGTTGATTGTCATCGTTGGCGTTTTGCTGCAACCGTAACCGCTTCTCATAAAGAGCAGTTAGGAACACTGATTGATGATGAGCGGCAATGGATTGTCAGCGGTGATTGGTGCGGGCAAGGTAATATAGAAAGCTGCTATCAAATGGCAGCGCAGACGGTGGCAGCGATGGTTTAATTGACAGATAATAAAGGCTTTAAGGAATTAAACTTAGACGTATTACATCATAATAAATTTGAATTTATATAAATCATTAACTTACCGGCAAAAAAAGAGCCCACGAAGGAGGTGTCGTGGGCTGAGGAAAACTTATCATGCGACCGAGCTACTACTGATTAACGAACCACAAGTAAATTCATCAAGATTTATTATTGTTAATATAAAGATGATGACAAAATCTATGATTTCAAGAGATTCTCACATCTGCTTACAATTTCCAGTGTACAACTGTATTTATTCCTCAGTCATCATAACTGAAATTGACAGATTTACCTAGCTTGCTTACATGTCATTACGTTTTGGTTTATTGTTCGACGATTATTAGCTAAAAATCATCATAATCGTTTTGGTAAGCATTTTTTGCTCAGTAACACTCGTAATTGAGTAAAGCCAAAACCGACCGGCACAGAAGCATGACGACATGGCTGAAAAATGCTAAGCTAGCCACATTCTTATCGTTCACTATAAACTGGGTTTGTCATGACCGAGAGTACACCGCTGCACACACCAGAACAAAAACCGCTACCAACGCCAAACGACAGAAGTATCTTTAACTTACCCAACAATCTTACGATTGCGCGTATTTTAATGATTCCGCTGTTTGTGGCGATTGCTTATTGGCCACCTGCCATGGGAATTGGCATGCCAGCGATTTCGGACAATGTCATCGCGCGGGTAGGTATGAGCGAATTTAGCGACAGTTTGCTGCGCCATTTGCTGCTAACCGGTGTGTTTATTATCGCCGCGGTGACCGATTGGCTCGATGGTTACTTTGCCCGTAAGCTTAACGTGGTCTCTGCTTTTGGGCGCTTTTTAGACCCAGTCGCTGATAAGCTAATGGTCGCAGCCGCATTGATTATCTTGGTGCAATGGCATCCCAATATCATCATGGCGATTGCGGCGATTGTGATTATCTCGCGTGAAATTGCTGTCTCGGCGCTACGCGAGTGGATGGCGGAGCTTGGCAATCGTACCAGTGTTGCTGTCTCGTATGTCGGCAAACTCAAAACCACTTTTCAGATGATCGCCATCACTGTGTTATTGTTAAATTGGCAATCGCTTGAAATGATAGGCTATATATTGATGGTGGCGGCGGTGATTTTAACCTTATGGTCGATGATGATTTACTTAAGAGCTGCATGGCCGTATTTAAAACAAAGCGGTTAGTATGTAGAATAAATGCTATCAGTCATTAAGTTTACATGCTTAAGTTTAAACCGCTCATAAACAAATACGCCAGTCATGATAAGTGACTGGCGTTTTTTATTTATCATAGTTTTAACTGTATTTAATGATCAAATAATTACAACTCAATAGAGAAATTTTCCCCT
Source organism: Psychrobacter sp. UBA6291 (assembly GCF_002439405.1). Taxonomy (NCBI): domain Bacteria; kingdom Pseudomonadati; phylum Pseudomonadota; class Gammaproteobacteria; order Moraxellales; family Moraxellaceae; genus Psychrobacter; species Psychrobacter sp. UBA6291. Next base: position 15,422 of record NZ_DJUD01000058.1, read on the forward strand.
AAACTTTTTTCAATCGCTGTATCGGTAACTGCCGCCGCCGTCATTTTGACCGCGCTGGTAATGGCATTACCATTTGCCCAGTATTCCGCCCCATGCGGCACCACTTTAATCAGCTGTACCCTTGGATCTTCTTTGCTTTGCTCAAAATAGGCGTTATACATAACCGACCATAGTTCATCGAGTTTTTCTGCATCCTCAACCAATTCAGCAGTACCAGAAATAGATAGATACCTATCATCACCTTTAGATGTATAAGCCAAATTTACTTCCGCATTTTGCTTAATGTTATCGACAGTTTCAGATGGCGTGTGTCCAATAAACCAAATCTCTTTGGCGCCAATGCTAGTTTCGGTGGTGTTCATTGGGCAAGAGTGCAAATGGTCTTCGCCATTGCGCGTGGTCATCATGGTGTATTTAATGTCTTTTACCATCGCTTGGATGGTGTCCATTTGCGCTTGTTTACTCATAATAGTTATCCTTTACTATTGAAATAGGCAGTTTAAAAGCTTGGGTTTAAAGCTTGGGTTTAAAAGCTATCGGCAGATAATTGATGAATGATTAATAACTCTTAGCCGATGACTCGTTATGTGTGCAATCAGTTATTAATATAATAAAGTTGCTTAATAAAACGATATAGCTGCTCTGTAATACGCTGTGACGCTTTGTAAGCTTTAATGTGCTGAAAATAACGAGCAAGGTCATAAACATATTGGCAAAATTAAAAACAAAAAATGCCAGTAAATGAAAGTTTACTGGCGTTTAAAGTATCCGTCTTGTGCTTTATTTTTTTATTATTAAGACAGCAAAACTTACAGAAAGCGAGGTTATAGAGAGACGGAGAAAGTCTCGCCTAAATCTTCAGCAGTTTTACCTTCTTGTACCGCTGCGGTTGCCATTTTAAACATATTGACCACTGAGCTACCGCTAATCCAGCATTCAGCGCCATGTGGTACCACTTTAATCAATTGGACGTTTTCATCTTCTTTACCTTCAGCAAAAAAGGCGTTATAAACAGGCGACCATAGCTCATCTAACTTGTCTTTATCGGTTGATAATTCAGCGTTACCACTGATAGAAACGTAATTCTTTTCATCTTGAGTAGCGTATGTTAATCCAATTCTTGCATCGTTTTGAATGTCTTTGACGACGTCTGAGGTTTTATCACCGATAAACCAAATTTCTTTGGCAGCAACATCCGCTTTATTGGTAGTCATCGGCCAAGCATGCAAATCACCCTTGTCATTGATTGTACTCATCATCGCAAATTTAACGTCTTTGATAACGGCTTGGATTTTGTCAATCTGTTCTTGCTTACTCATACTATATCCTTATTACTTTAAAATTATAGGGGTAGTTAATCGTTTTAGTTATTAGCTGGTTGTAGAATAACGATAGTGGCCCATACAGTTATATAGGTTGCCCGTAATGCGATGTGAGCGTTTGTAAAATATACAAGGATTGAGTAAAAATCAGCATGAGCAATCGGGCAATTTAAGGACTATAGATTATTGGCAATTTATCCTGCTTTTACCTGCTTATTACAGGTCTTCTTGTTATAATACGCGGACCATTTACTTTGCATGGCAGAGATGCCTTGATCTTACGGATTATGCCTTTATGATGACCATCGCCGGACAACCGTTTCTTACCGATTTTCAGACGCAGCAACTCATCAGTCAGTTTCAGCAAAAAACCGAGCTAAATGTCAGCCACATCAATACTCAGCAGGTTTATGTGCTATCGCGCGACCTCGTAGGTGATGAGCAGAAAAAAGCGCTGGATTTGTTTGGGGTGCATGCCGATATTCAACTTGCCGCTCCAGAGGCCAATCAAGTACAAGTGATCGTCGGTCCGCGTTTTGGGACGATTTCGCCGTGGGCCAGTAAAGCGACCGATATCTTTAATAACTGTGAAATTGAGATTAAACGCGTCGAGCGCGTCATCGTTTATACCCTAACGATTGATGCAAAAGCAGACGGTGAATTGAGCGCAACCAATAACAAGCTTCCTAAAGCCGCTGAGCAATTATTGTTTGACCGTATGACCCAAAGCCTAGTTTATGATTTAAATGACGTAAATAAACTGTTTGATGATGAACAGCCAGCGTCGCTTAATCGCATCGACGTCATCGGACAAGGTCAATCAGCACTAGAAGCCGCCAATAAAGAATTTGGTTTTGCCTTGTCGAGCGAAGATATCGATTATCTGATGAATGCCTATGTCAATGAGCTTAAACGTAATCCAACTGACGTTGAGCTGATGATGTTTGCGCAGGCCAACTCAGAGCATTGCCGTCATAAAATCTTTAATGCTCAGTGGACAGTTGATGGCGAAGTGCAGCCAAAATCCCTGTTCCAAATGATTAAAAATACTTATAAAGCCAATCCCCAAGGTATCTTGTCGGCTTATAAAGACAACGCCGCGGTGATGGCTGGTGCTAAGGGGCTGCGTTACTACCCAGTGCCGACTGATGCCACGGATGTAAATTCTGCCCATCCTTATGACTTTCATCAAGAAGAAATCGATATCTTAATGAAAGTTGAAACTCATAACCATCCAACGGCGATTGCCCCTTATGCCGGTGCAGCGACGGGCGCGGGCGGTGAGATTCGTGATGAAGGTGCAACCGGTCGTGGCGGTAAGCCAAAAGCAGGTTTGACTGGTTTTCATGTATCACATCTACATATTCCAGAGCTTACGGAAAAATGGGAGCAATCAGGTCAAGTCAGCACGCAAGACTACGGTACGCCAGATCGTATGGCCACCAGCCTTGAGATTATGACCGAAGCACCACTTGGCTCAGCCAATTTCTCGAACGAGTTTGGTCGTCCAAACTTATGCGGTTATTTCCGTAGTTTCCAATTGGACACGTCAGCGGCAAAAGATGGCAGCCAAATGCGCGGCTATCATAAGCCCATCATGCTGGCCGGTGGTTACGGCAATATCAAACGTAACCTCATTGAAAAAAATGCCATTCAACAAGGTGATTTATTAATCGTCCTTGGTGGCCCTGCAATGCAAATCGGTTTGGGCGGCGGCGCAGCATCGTCTGTCGATAGCGGCGAGCTAGATGAAGGCTTGGACTTTGCTTCTGTGCAGCGCGATAACGCTGAGATGGAGCGTCGCTGTCAAGAAGTCCTTGATCGCTGCTGGGCGCTCGCTGGGAATGAAGCGTCGGGAAATGACGCTGATGCCAGTAATACCAGCAATGCTAGTAAAGACGGTAACCCCATCGTCTCTATTCATGACGTCGGCGCAGGCGGTCTGTCAAACGCTATGCCTGAGCTGGTCGATGACCATGATATGGGCGCCCATTTAAACCTGCGTAAAATCCCGTCGCTGGAAGCGGGAATGTCACCGATGGCTATCTGGTCGAACGAAGCGCAAGAGCGTTATGTGTTAGCGATTCGCCCAGAGAGTAAAGATCAGTTTGATGCCATCTGTGCCCGTGAGCGCTGTCCGTATGCTATCTTAGGCGTAGCGACGGAAGTTCGTCAGCTTATCGTTGATGATGAGATGCTCGATGAGCAGCCAGTCGATATGCCGATGCAAGTACTGCTCGGTGGAACGCCGCAGATGCAGCGTAGCTTTAGCCGTCAAGAGAAAGAACTGCCACCGCTTGAGCTTAATAACTTTAATTTAGCTGAATCTATCAAAGATGTATTGCGTCATCCAACCGTTGCGAGCAAGTCTTTCTTGATTAGCATCGGTGACCGCTCAATCACTGGTATGGTTGTTCGCGATCAGTACGTCGGTCGCTATCAAGTGCCCGTTGCCGATTGCGCCGTTACCGCGTCTGGTTTATTAGCGCTAGATGGTCAGCCGATGAGCGGTGAAGCGATGAGCGTTGGTGAACGTACGCCTGTTGCCCTTATTAGCCCAAAAGCTTCTGCACGCTTAGCCGTCGGTGAAGCGATTACCAATATTGCTGGTGCGCGTATTAATCAGTTATCTGATATCACCATGTCAGCGAACTGGATGGCAGCCTGCGGCGATGACAATGAGGACGCTGCATTGTTTGACGCCGTACATGCGATCGGTGAAGAGCTATGCCCAGCACTCGGTATAGCGATTCCTGTTGGTAAAGACTCGCTATCGATGCGTGCTAATTGGACGGATAGCAATAAAGACGGCAGCACAGATAAATCAGTGGTTTCGCCAATGAGCCTCGTGATTACTGCTTTTGCGCCTGTTATTGACGTGGCAAAAACGCTAACACCTGAGCTAATCAATGGTGATAGCGCCTTCTACCGTATTGATTTGTCAAAAGGTAAACTGCGCCTTGGCGGTTCAATCCTTGCGCAAACGGCAAGCCAATTGGGCAATGAATGTCCTGACCTTGAAAAGCCAAGCGATTTAATCGATTTCTTTAACTTCGTCCAAGCGGGTAATGCCCAAGGCGTCATTAGCGCTTATCACGATATCGGCGATGGCGGTTTGCTAGCAACGATTGCCGAGATGCAATTCACCAGTCGACAAGGTATCAAGCTGTCATTGGACGATAAAAATTTACTCGGTCAGTTATTCAGTGAGGAGCTGGGCGCGGTCATTCAAGTCTTACCAGAAAACGTCGCCGCTCTCATGCAATTGGCAGAAGAATTTAACGTCAGCGATATGCTGAGCCTCGTCGGTCAAAGCTGTGAGGAAGACAGCCTCATTATCCAAACGCCGCTACATATGGGCGATGATACCTTACGCTTTAGCCGTTCTGAGCTACAACAAGAATGGAGTCAGGTCAGCTATCAAATTGCCCGCCGCCGTGACAATCCAGCGTGCGTACAGCAAGAGTATGATTTGATTAGCGATACCAGCCATCAAGGGCTTATCGCTGCACCAAACTTTGACCTCAATCAAAAAGTGGAAGAGCCATATTTAGCTAGCCGTGAAAGCAAGCCAAGAGTCGCTATCCTGCGTGAGCAAGGCGTCAACGGTCAGACAGAAATGGCGGCAGGCTTTACCCAAGCAGGTTTTGAAGCGGTCGACGTGCATATGAGTGACTTGCTTGAAGGTCGTATCAATCTACGCGACTTCGACGGTTTAGTCGCTTGTGGTGGCTTTAGCTATGGTGACGTACTCGGCGCAGGCTCGGGCTGGGCAAATTCTATCTTGTTCCATGACGAATTGCGCATGCAGTTTGTGCGCTTCTTTGCCCGTCCAGATACGTTCTCACTCGGTGTCTGTAACGGTTGTCAGATGATGGCTCAGTTAAAAGATTTAATCCCAGGTGCTGAAAACTTTCCAAGATTTATTGCCAATAAATCAGCCCGCTTTGAAGCGCGTACGGTCAACGTCAAGGTTGAGCGTACCAAGTCTATCCTGTTTAAAGGTATGCAAGACAGTATCTTACCAATTGCTGTCGCGCACGGTGAAGGCTATGCCACGTTGGACAATACCGAGATCGACGGTATGGCAAAACACGGTCAGCTTGCCATGCGCTTTGTCGATAGCCAAGGTCATCCAACCGAGACTTATCCGCTCAATCCAAACGGTTCGCTCGGCGGTGTCACAGGTCTGTGTAGCACTGACGGTCGCGTCACCATCATGATGCCGCACCCTGAGCGTACGCTACGTGCCTACAATCACAGCTGGAAGCCAGAAGCGTGGGATGAAGACGGCGCGTGGATGCGTATGTTCCGTAACGCTCGCGCTTGGTTGCGTTAGGATATAGCTTAAGTTGTTTTAAATCATTGTTTTAAACATAAAAAAAGGTGGGCTTCGGCTCACCTTTTTTATGTTTGGGATTTGGGTTTTTAAGAAGTAGGGGAGCTAATCCCGCTTTTCGCTTATATCTGCCAGTCTGGGCGAGGCGGTGACACGAGTTGAGATGTTGCTGTTACCTCGACACCACCTCAATCTCTAGCCACCGCAACTCGCCCAATCCAGCAGGATACCGCTACAGTCGGGGCTAAAACGCGCCTCTGAATGACCATTTTATGATAAATTAGTCTGAACTTTAATTTTAATCGGTGCGCTAGGTGCACACTACGAGCTTTTCAATAAAACCAGTCGCCATTACGAAGATTTTCTATATCTCTGTCACTTGATTTACGCACCATGTTAGATATTGCACCGTTAGCTTGTCCATGGTCTAGCTTTGTAAGAAAAGTATTGACCTCAGATTCATTCGCATGAAGTATCTTATCTAAGTAATATCGTTGTTCACTCTTGTCTAATGTAGTTTCTTGAAGTTGAAAGGGTCTATGTAGCGCAGCTTGAAGCAATGCCACTCTATATTTATCGTTCTCGATTATTTTGAAGTCTTGAGCATTTATATCTATGATCACGTTATATTCTGCGAAACCACTTTCAACAGAAATACTTAAAGTGTAAGCTCCATTTTCTGCTTTCACTAGCATACGAAGATCATAAAAGATGATTTCTTTATCCATATTTTTTCCTAATCAGCTTTCCCTTTCTGCGCCTCAGCAATCAACTCATGAATCTTTGCGCTTTCTCTTAACACACAAGCCTCATAAGCCGACAGCTGCTCATGTTCTTGTTCTTTTTTTATTTCCTGTTCTTGCTCCTGCCTTGCTTTTTCTTCCAGATATTTCTGTAGCTCGTCTTGCTCATTTTTCTCGTTGTATTGTGAGTTGCTCATGGTTATGTCTCCTACTATTTTTTTATCCATTAATAAAAGTCATCACGACCAGCATACTTCTTATTGAGTGCACGTAGTATCGCATAAGTTTCTAAATCCAGCTCGCCCGTTGGCTGCTGCGGACGGAAATGCAATTGAAAGGCATACACGACATCGCGACTGGTTTTATCCCATACGTCTGTGTCATTGATTTGATAACCATAATCGCGAAACGCTTGCTTAATCTCAGGTATCGTTGCCGCGGCAAACGCGTCTTGATTCATAAAAAATTGCTTATCAAACTCATCATACCAAGCGCCAATGCCGTACTCTGTATATAGACGTTGCCAAGGGAACTTGGCACCGGGGTCGATTTTACGCGACGGTGCCATATCGGCATGACCGATGATATTCTTTGCTGAGATATTATATCTTTTCGCCAAGTCTTGTACCAGCTGCGCTACTTTTTGAATCTGAACCTCATTAAATTCGACATAGTGCTCATAAGGATGATAGTCGAGCGCACCGCTTTTTAAGGCGTCTCGATATTCAGGTTTGATGCCTGGGTTGACAATCTCGATGCCGATAGAGGTATCGTTGAGTATCGTTCTACCAGCAAAACCGCCCGTGCCAGCATGCCACGCGCGTTCGCCCTCGGGCACTAAGTTATAAATTTTATTATCGTTATTATCCAAAATCAGATAGTGAGCGCTGACGTCACCAGTAGTCAAAAGCCTAATAGCGCGGGCATTATTACTCACCGTATAATGCAAAATAATGGTTTTGATACGCTCGCTTTTGCCCGTAGCTTGATAGGTTTCGCTATCGATGACGAAAGGCTCGCTGGTCGCTATTTGGGCGTTATGCGTGGTCACGCAGCCAATTAAAGGCAGCGTTAAGGCACATGCTAAAAAGATATTTTTTGCCATGAAATGCTCTGTATGAATAAGGGTAGGCGATGATGCTTACCTTTATCTGATATTGATAGTAGATAGATAAGATTGAGATATTTTTAAAGCTTTTTAATCCTTGCGGATTTTCTTCGTCAAAACCGTTTTCCAACTGTCCTCCAAACATTCAATTGCTAGCCACGGCTCAATAACCTTTGCAGCAAATTTCTCTTTTGAATTGGCCAGTTGCCATAGCTTTTCTAGCGTCGCAAAAGGATAGGGGCGTTCGATGAGATAAACCGGCAAATCAGCGTGAATCATACCATCACGTACAACCTGAAAATACCAGCCAGCGATACCTTGTTTGGTCACCCAAGAGGCGATATTTGGCACTTTGTTCAGTTTAAACTGTCCGATTTGGTCATTGATTTTGTAGCAGGGGCGGCGAGGTTGCACGATGCGAAGTTGGACGCTGTTGTTATTATCAGTATTGCCATATTGCCCACCGTATTGAAAAATATCCCCAATACACACCGTCGACTCATCCATTGCAGGCAGACCGTTTACCGCTTCAGTCGTTAGGTTTTCACCAAGCGTGCCAACGCGTACCTTTAAGCCAAACTCAGCGTTAATCTTATCGTAAGTTGCCGTTGCTAATTGATGCACCGCTTTTAAGGGGCCGCCATGATGACGCCGGTCGGCTTGTTCATCGGTAGTTAATCCCATAAAGTTGACCGCGACAGGCGCTTCGATCGGCGCTTTATCAATGGCGCTCATCTGCTCACGGGCAAACGGCATGGCTTTACCCGCGCGCACGCAGGTTAAATTGGCGATATGTAGCGGCAGGGTTTGATTGAAATCAGCACTATTTTTTTGGCTAGAAGATGTTATTTGCTCTATGCTCATGGAATATCCTAATCGATCGGGATTTATTAGGCGAGTGGTTAATTCATTAGAGATGTTAAAGATGGCTATTATCTTAGCCTAATCGGGCATGTGATTATATGGCTTTAGCGATTTAACCTTTATCTGTACCAAATTTTAAACAAAAAAAGACCAGAGTTGACTCTGGTCTTTTTTTAAACAGTGCTGTTAACAAACAAGATTATTTGTTTTTATTACGGCGACCTGCGGTTTTCTTCTCACGCGGTACAGCGACCAGCTCAGCCAATTGATCAGGTGACGACCATAGGCCTTCTAAGTCATAGAACTCACGCGCAGCTGGCGTCATCATATGCACGACAACAGAGCCCAAATCAATCAGCGTCCAGTCAGAATCGGTACCGCCTTCACGGCCAAGTGGCATAAAGCCCGCTTGCTTAACTTCAGCGCCGACGCTGTCTGCCATCGCACGGACGTGGCGTTTTGAAGTACCGTCAGCGATGACGATGCGCTCCATCACGTCCGTTAGATTTTCTACGTTTAAAACAGTGATATTTTTTGCTTTCATATCGTCAAGCGTGTTTTCGACTACCGCTAAGCATTCTTTTAAGCGTTCTTCAGTCATGGTATTGGTCATAAATGGTCTTCTCTTCAATCATAAATATTAAAAATAAAATAGTAAATCATCACATTGCTTGCTCACGAGCCCTTGAAAAATAGGTAAATAGGCAGGTGTTTTTGCGGCAACATGGATAAAATAGGTAAAGTTAAACGTATAAGGCGATTTTAACGGAATTGAGCAGCAGAATATAGCTGATGGTCGATAATATATTGATAAACGGCAGGATTTAGCCATTTAGCGAACGAATTGGGTACAGTCGGGTTAATGATAGCATTTATTGGCTGTAAAGTTGCGTTTTGCGAACCTTGCTTGCGCAGCTGTTGACGTACTTGGGTGCTTGATATCGCTGCCACAGGGCGCGGGTCTATATAAATGCGTCCTTGAGCGGCGTTTTTCAAGTTACTGCTGGCTGTTAAAGATTTTAAAGCTGGCGCGACAAGGTCAGTAGCCGAGTCAGTGATGAAGTGTTGCAATGCTATGGGAAGCTGAGATTGCAGTGCAGTAAGGTTTGACGTTACTAAGTCTTGATTAATAAGCTTTTCTTGTGCAATAGTATTTTCATCATTATTATTAATAATAGGGTCATTTTTAATAATAGGGTCATTTTCAGCAATGCTAAGCCGATTAAATACCCATAAATTGACATGATCGGTCAGCGTCAAACCGTCTTTCCATTTATCCAAACTGTGCGCGCTGTCCATGCCCATGATAAATATCAGGCTATCGTGCGGGTAGCGCGCGCGTAAGGTTTTTACGCTATCAATGGTATAGACCGGCGGCGTTTGCCACAGCTCAAGCTCATTGATTTGTAGCGGGGTATTTTTTATAGCCAGCTTTAGCATGGCCAGACGGTGCTTAGGGTCGGTGCTGTCTGCTTTAAACGGTGAGCGCGCATTGGGTAGTAATGACACCTGTAGCTCGCGCTGTTGATGCTTTGCTATTGGTAATAAACTTTGATAAACATACAGCGCCATTTGCAGATGACCATTGTGTACAGGATCAAATGAGCCACCCAAATAGGCGCGAATGGCAGGTTTGGCGTTTTTCGTTAGGTGATAGTCTTTAGAATAAGCCATAAATAAATGAGCAAAAAGCGCTGCGAATGGACAGTGTCGTTAAGTGAACTATAGCATTATTGTCGAGCGCTCAGTAGGGTCGTATGTTTTAAAGCCCTAAAGATTTAACAAAAATAGCCAATAAAAAACCGACCATCATGATGATAGTCGGTTAAATGTATAGCGATTAAGCATGACTGTAAATTATAAACGGTACCGAGATTAAATCGCGTCGCTATGTGCTTGGATGGCGGTCAGGGCGATGGTATAAATAATATCATCGACCAACGCACCACGCGATAAGTCATTAACGGGCTTATTCAAGCCTTGCAACATCGGTCCGACACTGACCACATTGGCGCTACGTTGTACGGCTTTATAGGTGGTGTTACCAGTGTTTAGGTCAGGGAAGATGAAGACGTTTGCTTGTCCGGCAACCGGTGAGTCAGGGGCTTTTTGTTTACCGACGCTCATGACCGAAGCGGCATCATATTGCAATGGGCCATCGACGGCGAGGTGCGGCGCACGCTGACGGACGATTTCGGTTGCACGAATGACTTTTTCGACATCAGCGCCCGTACCAGATGACCCCGTTGAGTAGCTAATCATCGCCACTTTTGGATTGATACCAAAGGCGGCGGCAGACTGCGCCGATTGAATGGCGATTTCAGCGAGCTCTTCGGCGTTCGGGTCAGGATTAATGGCACAGTCACCATAGACCACCACTTGCTCAGGTAGCAGCATAAAGAATACTGACGATACCAGCGAATACTGCGGCGCGGTTTTAATCAGCTGAAACGCAGGGCGCACGGTATTCGCGGTTGTGTGTATCGCCCCAGAAACGAGACCGTCAACCTCGTCCATCTCGAGCATGGTCGTACCCAAATAAACCGTGTCTTTTAGGTATTCAGCAGCGACTTCGGCGTTGGTTTTACCTTTACGGCGCTCAACCACGGCATTGATATATTTATCCATATCAAGGGTATCAGGGTCGATAATCTCAAGGCCCTCAGGCAACACCAAATCGCGATTTTTCACTACTTGCTCGACCTCACTACGCTTGGCAATCAACACGCAGTTGGCGATACCGCGACTTTGGCAAATGCACGCCGCTTCCACCGTACGTGGCTCTGAGCCTTCTGGGAGCACGATACGTTTTTTGGCATTTTGCGCTTTTTTGACCACTTGATGACGAAATGCCGAAGGAGACAGGCGCATCTCATACTCTTGGCTAAAGTACTCTTTAATCCAGTTGAGGTCTAAATGCGCGGCGACATAACGTGCCACTTCTTCAGCGCGCTCGGTATCATCGCTTGGAATCTCAGAGCTCATATGCATCAGGCTTTGTACGGTCTCATAACTGTCACTTTCGACACTCATGATAGGGATGCCGGTTTTGAGCGCCGACTGCCAAAGCTCAGCGACTGTTTCGCTTGGAACCACGCCGCCAGTTAATACCAGTCCTGCTAAAGGGATGCCGTTGATACAAGCAAGTCCTGCGGCCAACAGTAAGTCGTCGCGGTCACCCGGCACAACGATAAGCGTACCACGTTTAAAGACTTCATCAACGCGAGCGACCGAGCGCGCGGTCAAACTGATACGGTTGATACGGCGCGATTTTGCCTCACCGACGTTTAACCAAGTGGCGTCGAGCTCAGCGGCGATATCCCACGTACGCGGTACAGAGAGCGAATCACTGAAGGGCACCACGCCGATTAAGCGAAACTCTTCGGTATTAAAGTGCGGTGACAAGCGCTGCACTTCTTGCATAAAGCCCTCGTCTAAATTGACGATGGCTTCGCCTGGGGCGACCATTTGATTTTCGAGGGTGCTTTGGGCGTTTGGCAAATTGTGCATCCGCATCAAGATACAACCAAGCGTGCGCTCACTGGCGATACCGCCAAATTCACGGGCGTGGACGTCAAGCTTGTCAGCCAGATAGGCAGGTTTACTGGTATCGGCGGTGCTGACAAAAATGATTTTAGCATCTAAGGCATGGGCAATGGCGCGGTTGATTTGCGACGCATAAGAGGTCTCAGTCGTCGATACTAAGCCTTCACAAATCACCACATCGTAGTCGTCGCCTAAGGTATGATAATTGACGACTACTTCTTCCATCAAATCATCAAGATTGTCGTCGCCAAGCATACGCTCAAGGCGCTGACGGCTGATAGATTTGGGTGGATTAAGACCAAAAGCGTGCATTGCCAGCGCGCTTGAGCTGTCTAAACTGTTTTGCTTATCTAAGGTATCGTCTTGTAAAAACGGCTTCATAAAGCCAGCTTTGATACCGTTATAGTCAAAGGCGCGAATCAAGCCTAACGCCGCTGACGTCACACCGATACCGCGACTGATGGGCACAAGTAAAAAAGTTTGCATAATGTATCCTACTATTTATTTTATTTTTTAAGCGCGTTTTATCCTTGTGCCATACAAACGCTCCCTGTTTTCTTATGGCACAAGTAATGATTTGTTTAGCAATCTGATGCTTACAAACCTAAGGCTTCGCGCGTTTCTTGGGCAATGCGGCATTCTTCATCGGTTGGTACCACCCACAGCTCAATGCTGCTATCGTCGGCATGGAAACTGCCTTCTTTGCCACCGACCAAGCTAGCGTTTTTAGTGCTATCTACCTTGATACCAAAATGCGGCATCATCTCTAAAATACGCGTCCGCGTGGTCACTGAGTTTTCCCCAATCCCGCCGGTAAAGACAATGCCGGTAAAGTCAGGTAGCGCACAGCTTAAGCTGGCAAGGTACTTAGCGACGCGGTAGCAGAACATCTCAATCGCAAGCTTAGCATCTTGATGACCTTCATTTGCTGCTTGCTCGATGGTACGTAAATCATTGGATAAGCCTGAAATACCCAGCAGCCCACTTTCGTTATTGAGCATCTTATCGGTTTCTTCTAAGCTCATGCCTAGCTGGCGCTTGAGATGAATATGCAAGCTTGGGTCAACATCACCGCTGCGCGTGCCCATCATCAGCCCTTCAAGCGGCGTCAAACCCATACTGGTATCGAGACTTTCACCATTATAGACAGCCGTCGCCGAGCAGCCATTACCTAGGTGCGCGGTCAACCAACCATGTGGCGCTTTAGCACTGGTGATTTCGCTGGCGCGTTCTGATACATAAGCGTGCGAGGTACCATGAAAGCCGTAACGACGGATTTTATATTCATCATAAAGGACTTTTGGTAGCGGATAGCGAAAGGCAACAGGTGGCATGGTTTGGTGGAAGGCGGTATCAAATACCACCACTTGCGGAATCTCGGGATAAATCGCTTGTACCGCTTCGATACCTAGCGCGTTGGCAGGGTTATGGAGCGGTGCCAATACTTTTAAGCGTTTGACTTCTTCTAACACATGCTGATCGACACGCACCGCTTCTGAATACTCGCGGCCGCCATGCACTACGCGGTGGCCGACAGCAATAAAGTGATATTGCTCAAGTAACTCAAGGATTTTTTTCAAGGCCAGTTCATGACGACCGCCAGCGATGGCGATTTCTAGCTTTTCACCATTTAGCGTCGTGTGTTTGATGCGCGCAGTGTCGAGGCCTAAGTTTTCTGCCAGACCTGTGATACGCGTAGCATTGTCTTCGCTGATCAGCGCGTACTTGATTGAAGAGGAGCCGCAATTTAGTACTAAAGTGGGGTTGGTTAGATTCGATGTTTCAGAGTCTTTATCATTAAAATTGGTGGTTACGCCAGTGCTCATACTCTATCCTTAGAAGTTATTTTTTGGGTGGTGATTCGACATCGATAGTCATCGATTACATAAAAAAACCAGCCATATTCTTGTCGCCGTAAGCCAAACAGCTGCCATACGCAACAATCCTATCGCTGATTTTTATCATTGCTTTTAGTCTTACTTTTCGCATTGTTTTTAATATTTTTCTGGTGGTGTTCTAAAAAGTATG
>NZ_DJUD01000068.1:0-80715 GCF_002439405.1 Psychrobacter sp. UBA6291
TAGAACACCACCAAAATTATTACTGATGAATTTGAAACTGCTTATAAAAACCTTAAAACTACCTACAAGGAAGTAGAGGCAGAAATTAACAGTGTAAGGTTTATTGTTGGGAGCTTGAAGCAGAAAGAGTTGAACACCTTATTAGATGAAATACTTTTACCTTTGAAGTATTTGATAAAACATTCAGCATTTCGTGAAGAGCAAGAGTGTAGGATGATTTATATCACTTCAATCGATAGACCTGAAGTGACAATGGAATATGGTAGTTTTCTATATGTCGAGTATGAACCTAGCGTCAAAGACCATCTCGATAAAATTTATATGGCTCCTGCTGCGCTTCACCATAAGAGATACTTTTATTCTCTCTTAAAAGGTAATGTACCAGTTGAAGTATCAGGAAATGTATTCCGATAGTTAAATTAGATATCGAAGCCCAAAAATGCAGTGGTAGCTCGGTGGTAATCCATTTCCTGTTTTATGGATTATCATCTGTACGATACGCTAGCTTTCTGTTATTCGATCTCTTCATGCGCCTTAACCTCACCCTTCTTACTATCCGGCTGAATCACGATAGGTAATACCAATCCTTTCGCAAAGTCATCGGACAGCACATAATCATAGCTGCTGGCAGCGATATCAGGCGTAGTATGAATAACAAGTTTCATATCTTTATCATCGGTTAGCTCGTGCGAAGTATAGGTTTCGCTAAGCTGATCGAGTACTTTTGAGAGCGCTTCATTGCTTGCCATACTCACGGTCAGATTGTGCTGCGCCGTGGCATTATCGACTTTGAAATACTCCGCATAATCACGGACATTTTGGCTATCGAGCGCAAACGGATATTCATAATTGGCAGGATCAACAGCTTTTTCGCCGCTTGCGACCAGTGACCAGTCGATAGTATGCACGTCTGCTGCGTCAGCTGTTTGCGCAGCAGAAGATGTAGCAGTGCCATTAGAATCGTTGGCGCTATTATCGCAGCTCGTTAGTGCCGCCAAGCCTATGCTAGCCATTATCATCATACTTATGAGGCGCTTAACCATCGAAGTATCCTTTTATTATTGATTAACATACAGTTATTATCAGCGCTATTTTGCCAGTTTTCGCGTTGCTTCTCTAGCATAATAAAATAAAGCATTAGCGAGTACGCTTTTAAATTTGCGACCATAAAAAAACAGCCATCATTCGATGACTGTTTATATAGTGCTAGGTTTAATAGTTATGGGTTTAACAATGATGGGTTTATCATTATCAATGAGCAATTAAACCAAAATCATTATCTGCCTATCTGGCAGTTTACTTGATATTCTTTACCGTTTGCCCATTTCATAGCCAAGATACCTTTGTCTTCTTTCATGTGCCAAGCATAGACCACTTCTGGGTTTGACTCATTGACATAGCTTGCCGTATCACCTTGGACGCCGCCATTTAAAATGATAGGTTGGTCTGCCCAGTTTACTTTAGGTAAAGTCGCATTTAGCATGACTTGTTTTTTATTGATTGACTGTTTTGCCAAGATTTTGCTGTCATCGGTACAGGTATAAGGGGCGGGCGCCATACGGTCATAGGCGACATCGGTCACGCTTTCTGACGCAGGGGTCTTGTTTGGCGTAGTAGGTGCGGTGGTCGCACAGGCACTAAGTAGCGCTAGAGCAGGTAGGGCAACAGCAACTTTGGTTAGGGTATTCATGGCATTCTCCAAAAATGTAAAAATTAGCAGGTATTTTTTGACTATGCTTTTTCTAATCGTGCGTTTTTTAACGGCGCCTTATGCATATAGCGCCTATGTTAACGAAAAGCCTTTCTAGAGAATGTTAGAAATTGTTTGTTACATGTTCGTTAAGTTACTTAAACACTGGTTAATGTAACGCTGACCTTAATAGCTTCTGTAAAATAACTATAGTGGATGAAAAATAATATCGATGCATCACGCACTGCTGATATCAATTTTTCTTGCTTGCGGTGCCTGCGCAGACAGAAGCTACAAAAAATTGATATCAGTAATACCATCGCGTTTTTAGGATATTTTGACTATAAGCTTAAACAGTTATTCAAAAAAGCCAATGTATTTAATGGGCAAAACATAAAAAAGCGCCTATCGACTGCTGAGCCGATAGGCGCTTTAATTTGGGCATGGTTAAGAAAAAAAACGTTAACAGCTGCTTAATTATTTCGTATGGAACTATTTAGTTTTGCGCGGTGGCAGACCTGTATGCTGTGTTTGGAAGTTGCCTTTACTGACTTTTTTGTGATTTTTGCTCAATGTGCTTTTACCCGAGGTGTTTTTTGCAGCGTTAGAACTATTGTTGCTGCGTTTTACCGAGTCATTACCCAAGCGGCTGTTCTTTTTACGCGCCGATTGATAGCTGTCTTGCGCTGCATCGCGACCTTCTAAACTGGCGTTAAATGGCGGGATTAAGCAGCCACGACCTTTGCCAATCAAATCCCCACGTCCCATATCTCGCAGCGCTTTACGCAGCATGACCCAGTTTTTTGGGTCGTGATAACGTAAGAACGCTTTATGCAGTTTACGCTGCTTGCCAGACTTGACGATATCCATATCGCCCTCACTGCGGCTCACTTTATGCAGCGGGTCTTTATGCGTATGGTACATGGTGGTTGCGGTTGCCATCGGACTCGGATAAAACGCCTGTACTTGGTCAGCGCGGTAGCCATGACTTTTTAGCCACAGCGCGAGGTTCATCATATCCTCGTCTCTAGTACCGGGGTGAGCGGCGATAAAATACGGAATCAGATACTGCTCTTTGCCGGCCTCTTGGCTGTATTGCTCAAACATGGCTTTGAATTTATCGTAGTTGCCCATGCCAGGTTTCATCATTTTTGACAGCACCGCTTCTTCAGAGTGCTCAGGAGCAATCTTTAGATAACCGCCAACATGATGGCTGACCAATTCTTTGACGTATTCAGGGTCTTTAATAGCCAAATCGTAACGTAAACCTGAAGCAATCAAGATTTTTTTCACGCCTTTGATATCACGCGCTTTACGATAGAGCTGGGTCAAATTACTGTGATCGGTAATCAAGTTATCGCAGACGTCAGGATAGACACAAGACGGCTTACGGCAGTTCTTCTCTATCGTCTCGTCTTTACAGTTGAGGCGATACATATTGGCGGTCGGCCCACCAAGGTCAGAGATAACGCCAGTAAAGTTTGGCGCCGTATCACGAATCGCTTCGACTTCACGCAAGATAGACTCTTCTGAACGATTTTGGATAATACGGCCTTCATGCTCGGTGATTGAACAAAACGTACAACCGCCAAAACAGCCGCGCATAATATTGACCGAGAATTTAATCATGTCATAAGCAGGGATGCGTGCATCACCATAGCTTGGATGCGGCAAACGCGCGTACGGCAAATCAAAGACGTAATCCATCTCTTCGGTTGAGAGCGGAATCGGTGGCGGATTGAGCCAAACGTCAATCGAGGTATGCGAGTTACCAGCGCCGCTACTATGACGCTGCACCAAGGCACGCGCGTTACCCGGATTGGTTTCAAGGTGCAAGATACGGTTGGCATGCGCGTACAACACTGGGTCAGCTTTGACGTGCTCATAATCAGGCAGGCGAATGACCGTTTGCTCACGCGGCGGCATTTTAAGTTTATGTTTACGTGCGGTTTGTGGTTTATCAAAGCCGCGCAATTGTACTACTTGCGTGTCTTCATCGACTTGGTCAGCATTTAAGACTTTATTGGTCACGGGTTCGGCGACAAAGCCTTGATACTGTTTCGCATATTGGGCTGACATACCTGTCATTGCTGACGTAGCTTGTCCAACGGGTGAGGCGCTAGTCTTATCTTGCTCGATCGAACACTGATCGACGTCTTCCGTCATCACATACGGGTTGATAATCGGATCGACACGGCCAACGGTATCGACATCATTACTGGCAACCTCGGTCATACCTGCTTGCCAATGGCGACGGGTCGGGGTCAATAAGTACGCCGTACCGCGCAAACTGCTCATTTGCTCAAAGGTGTAACCTTTTGATAAGCCATGTACTACATCGACGATGGCGCGCTCAGCATTTCCATATAACAAGACATCAGCGCGCGCATCCATCAAGATACTGCGGCGGACTTTATCCGACCAATAATCATAATGAGCGATACGGCGTAAGCTGCCTTCGATGCCGCCCAAAATAATCGGCACATCAGGATAGGCTTCGCGGCAGCGCTGGCTATAGACGATAGCGGCGCGGTCAGGACGTTTGTCAGCCACGTTACCGGGAGAATAGGCATCATCGCTACGGATTTTACGGTCAGCGGTATAGCGGTTAATCATGCTATCCATGTTGCCAGCGGTCACGCCATACGCGTAAACCGGTTTACCAAGCTCCATAAAGGCATCTTTGCTTTTCCAATCTGGCTGGGCAATGATACCGACGCGAAAGCCTTGCGCTTCTAATAAACGACCGATAATCGCCATGCCAAAGCTTGGGTGGTCGACATAAGCATCGCCTGAGATGATGATGACATCACAGGCATCCCAGCCAAGCTCATCCATTTCTTTACGGCTCATCGGCAAATAAGGCGCAGGCTCGTAGCAGCTCGCCCAATGTTTGTCGTAGTCATAAAGAGGTTTGGTGCCTTGTTTAAAGGCGGTGCGGGCGATGGTATCGGCAGACATGAGCGGACCTGTTCATTAGAAAAGTGGCACTAAAAAAGCCGTTATCGTTATTCATTAACAACGGCTTATTTAAAAGCGCTCATTTTAACATGAATTGCTTTCATTATGTAAAAAAGAGATTTTATAATAGCGAGGTAAGTTATTGATAGTTTGGGATAATCTCTTGCTAAGAAGGATTATTAAACGTTAACAACCCTTCTTTGTTTATGAATTTGCTAAGTGAAAAAATTTATTGCTCTATCTATTGTTCTAAAAGCTGGAAGGGAAAGGTAACGACATCAAAGGCTAGGGCGAAAGGTAATAGCACCAGCTTTTGCGCGGTATTGGCACCGCTACGAGACACTTGTTGTTGCTGATTTTGAGTATAAAAACTGACGGTATAAGGTTTGCTTAAAGCGCGGTAATTAGATTGAATTAAGCTTAAATTACTCACTTGCGGATAGATAGCGCCTTTAACAGGCACGCTAAAGCAAAAGCGCTGGGCATTGATACGTAGGTCGCTGGCTGAAGTACAGTCGCGGCCATTATTTTGCAAAAAGAATTGATAGTCTGAGCGCTGGAATTCATCTTTTAACTTGGCATACGACAATTTCATTTCGCCCTGAAAATAGCCATCATTGTTGGGCACATAAAAACTCATGTCATTATCGACGTGGATATTTTTTGGCGTCAGATTGCTTAATAAGCCAATCATTTCCGTCCCGCCTTGGGTCAGCACATAGCTATTTTTTTCACCGACGATGACCATGGTGGCGTTGGGCGTTTTTGGTAATGCCTTTGCAGGACGACCAAAAGCGACAATTTGGTCTTCAGACAAGATTTGCTTGCTAGTTTTGCTGCTGACGTGATTGTCACTTTCTAATAAAGAGCTGGTGGCGCAGCCTGAGCTAGCAAGCAATGCCGCAAGTGATGCGCCTGTTAATAAGGTTTTTGGGTTTAATAACTTCGATAGGGTCTGAGCATTATTATTGGGATCGATAGGCGGTATCTTTTTACTCATCATCAGGCTTCCTTGTCTGCTATACGGTTGATAATTTATCTAGCATTTAATGCCAAACATTCGTTGCTATCGTACCTTTTTTAGCGATGGCTTATCCACTCTTATTCATGATAAAAATTGCACGGGATTTTTAGCTGTTATTAATCAAGCAAAATCTTGGTGCCGCTCTTGGTAAAGTTCATCACAAACTGGCTTTTAAAGCTGCGCACATTGTTCTCGTAAGTCAGCAAATTACGGGTAAATTCATGATAATCGTTCATGTTCTTGGCATTGACCATCAACATAAAATCCGCATCTCCTGACACTTCGTAGCAGCTCATTACTTGCGGTTGGTCATGCATCAAGCGCTCAAATCGATGCTGCATCGAGGTATTGGAGCGCGACATCTCTATCATAACCACCGCCGTAAGTCCGTAACCGACCTTATTTGGGTCAACGATAGCGACTTGTTTGGTAATCACACCGCTATCTATTAATGCTTGAATACGGCGCTGAGCGGTAGCGATAGAAACGTGTACACGTTCTGCGACCGTTTTTAACGGCAAAGTCGCATCGTCCTGTAGCAAATTTAAAATAGCTTTATCGGTATCGTCTAAAATATGGCTCACAGTCTCTTTTCCCTAGAAAATCACAAATATTAAGATTTTTATTATAAATATTATTGTTAATGATATAAATATAAGAAAATAACTAAGTTTTAGTAATTTCCGAAGTAAATTTATTCTAATAAGAGATTATATAGAAATAATTTCTCATAGCACCTTAGTAGAATAGACGCTATTGATTAAAGCTTAGCAATCAAAGCTTGTGAATAATTGAATAAGTAAAATAAAGAAATCGCTAAGCCTTCTAACGTCTATTTATATTTACGGTGCTTATCATGTCGAACCCAACGCCCTCTAATGTCTCTACTAATGTGCTCACAGCTACCGTTTCACGCTTGCCGTTGCCTGCTGTATGGACGGCGGGTAGCAAACAGCAACGTACATTGATAATGGGCGTAGCGCTGGCGATATTATCAAATCTGTTATTTGGTGTGCTTTATGCCTATAGCAGTTTTTTAGCGCCGTTATCTGGCTCCCAAGTTTTTATCTGGCGTATGCTAGCGATGTGGGCGGCGCTAATAGGGTATTTGCTGATTAGTGGGCGCTTGGGTTTGCATCTTGATAAATTAAAGGCGCTCCGAACCGTTAAGCAATGGGTATGGTTATTATTGCCAACGCCGATATTTCTCAGCCAGTTTTGGCTGTTTATGTGGGCACCAGTTAATGGTCAAGGCGTGCAAACCGCGATGGGTTATTTTCTCTTTCCACTGATGATGGTGGTGTTTGGTTGCGTCCTATTTGGCGAAAAATTAAGCCGTCTGCAATGGTTGGCCGTTGGCTTTGCCGCAGTCGGCGTCGGTAGTGAGATTGTACGTACCCAAAGTGTTTCTTGGGCGACGCTTTGGGTCTGCGGCACTTATCCTGTTTATTATATCTTACGCCGCCTACAAGGTATCGGCGCGATTACAGGTTTGCTGGTGGATTTAACCATCTTCGCCCCGTTTGCCGTCGCCTATTTATTATTTGTTGCGCCGAGCAGTTTAGGATTGGTTGGCGGCTCTAGCTTTTTTATCATGATGTTGGCAGGGCTTGGCGTGCTTAGCGTGCTCGCGATGAAAACCAATGTTGACGCCAGTCAAATGCTCCCTGTCAATGTTTACGGTATGATGAGCTATATCGAGCCGGCGTTATTATTTATCTTAGCAATCACTGTCTTGGGCAATCCGTTTGAATCAGCGATGATTTATAGTTATGGCTTAATTTGGCTCGGAATTGCTTGCCTAATCGCGCACGGTATCCGTCAATTACGCCGCGCTCATAAAGAGTCAAAAGTGAGCAAAATTGCCCAAACGGTCTAAAATTTGCTCCGTTAAATTAACAAGTTTACCTTAGCAATGTCATAAAAAAGGACGACTCAACAATATGCTGAATCGTCCTTTTTGCGTTAGATTAAAATTCATCTTACGAAAATTCTAATCCAAATGCTGCTTAAAGCCGCGCTGCTTATCACGCTCCCAGTCACGGTCTTTTAGCGTTTTACGTTTATCGTGTTGCTTTTTACCAACGGCAAGCGCAATCTGGCATTTCACTAAGGAATTTTTCCAGTAGCAAGATAAGGGTACGCACGCATAGCCTTTTTGATTGACCGCGCCCATGAGTTTTTCAATTTCGCGGCGATTGAGCAGCAGCTTACGGGTGCGGATGCTATCAGGGCTGACATGCGTTGAGCTTGAAAGCAGCGGCTGAATATGGGCGCCAAATAAAAATGCCTCATTATTACGAAAGATAATATATGCTTCGGTAATGGTCATTTTGCCGGCACGAATGGCCTTCACTTCCCAGCCTTGTAACGATAGACCTGCCTCAAAGGTTTCTTCAATAAAATACTCGTGACGAGCTTTTTTATTGGCACAGATTTGATTGTCAGGTTTTTTTGATTTTTTTGACATAATTTCTCCATAAGGACTTTTACATACATGGTTTGTATAAATTGTCCTTGTCTAACTGTTCCTCATTCTAACCCTTAAATGTAGATATTTTTTTTACCTATTAAGAGCGATGAGTCGAACCGCCTATTGTAGCAAAGCGCACAGCGAAAAGGTAAATCGGCTGTTAGGACAAATGTAGCAGATAAGTAGGAAGTTTGAGCAAAATTTGCTAGCATATGAGTCATTATCATTAACCATATTAGCCCTGTTATGAGCCTTTCTGCTACTTCTTCAAAATTGCATACCAAAATTTTATACCCTGGTACCTTTGACCCGATTACCAACGGTCATGTCGACTTGGTTAAACGCGCGGCTAAATTGTTCGATGAGGTCGTCATCGCCGTGGCCTCTGGTCATCATAAAAAACCATTGTTCGATTTTGAGGAGCGCGTACATTTGGTCGAGACGGTATTTACGGATTTACCGCAAGTGTCGGTGATTGGCTTTGAAGGCTTGCTGGTCGATTTTATGCGCGAAAAAAATGCCACTGCCGTATTGCGTGGCCTACGCGCGATGTCCGACTTTGAATATGAGTTTCAGCTGGCCAATATGAATCGCGAGCTTGATGAGAATTTTGAAGCGGTATTTTTAACGCCGTCGCAAAATTACTCGTTTATCTCATCGACTATGATTCGTGAAATTGCCAAACTTGGCGGCGATGTGACGAAATTTGTGCCACCTTGCGTCTCAGAAGCTTTTATAGAAAAACTCAGCAGCTAACATTTAGTGAAACGATTACTAAGTTAAGCTTTAATGATGAGTTGGTGGTTTAATATTAAGCATAATCGTAAGCCACGGACGTACTCATTTATTATCAACTGCTAGCAAATAAGGAGCAGTTTATGGCGTTATTAATTACCGATGAATGCATCAATTGTGATGTCTGCGAGCCTGCTTGCCCAAATGAAGCCATCTCAGAGGGCGATGATATTTATGTCATCGACCCTGATTTATGTACAGAGTGTGTCGGTCATTTTGATGAGCCGCAATGCGTGGTCATCTGTCCTGTCGACTGTATCCCGCATGACCCAAACCACGTCGAAACCCAAAGCGATTTATTGGCAAAATACAAACGCATTACTGGCAAATAGAAAATGAAGAGATCTGACCGCTCAACGAGTAGCCTTTCAACCAACGATTTCGACCAACAGCACCTTTGGCATCCTTATGCCAGCTTGCCACCCACCTATCCTAATATCGTCATCGACCATGCTGAAGGTATTTATATCGTTACTAACGATGGCATGCGCCTGATTGACGGCATGTCGTCATGGTGGGCGAGTATCCATGGCTATAATCATCCAACGCTCAATACGGCGATGATTGCACAATTGGGCAAAATGGCGCATGTGATGTTTGGCGGCTTGACCCATCAGCCAGCGATAGATTTAGGCAAAAAATTATTATCCATTGTCCCGGATGGTCTTGATGCGATATTTTATGCCGATAGCGGCAGCATTGCCGTCGAAGTGGCGCTAAAAATGGCGCTGCAGTATCAAATTGCAGCCGGATGTCCCAATAAAAACCAATTTGCCTCGACCCATTCTGGCTATTATGGCGATACCTGGCACGCGATGAGTGTCTGTGACCCAGTCGGCGGCATGCATAGCCTGTATGGTACACAATTGCCTTTGCAGCATTTTGCCCCTGCGCCGCCTATGGGATTTGAACATAAATTAACGCAAGGCGTGCGCGATGAATTAATCCAGTTTTTTGCTAAACATAGCGCTCAGCTTGCCGGATTTATTATTGAGCCAATTATTCAAGGCGCAGGCGGGATGCGCTTCTATAGCCCTGAGTATTTACAACTACTGCGTCAGCTATGTGATGAGCATGACGTGCTGCTGATTGCGGATGAAATCGCCACTGGGTTTGGGCGTAGTGGCAAGCTGTTTGCGTGTGAGTATGCCAATATTAGTCCTGATATTATGACTATTGGCAAAGCGCTAACAGGTGGCTATATGACTTTTGCGGCGACCCTCTGTACCCGTGAGGTTGCCGAAACCATTAGCCAAAGCGACTATCCAGCCCTGATGCATGGTCCGACCTTTATGGGCAATCCGCTGGCCTGTGCTGTTGCTTGTGCGTCGATTGATTTAATCTTATCTTATGATATCGAATCGCGTACGGCAAATATGCAAACTATCATGGATGAGCAGCTAGCCACAGCGGCAAATTTAAATGGCGTTGCGGATGTTCGTTGTTTAGGCGCGGTCGCTGTGATTGAGCTAGATGAGGCGGTTGATATGCCAGTTTTTCAATCTTTGCTGATTGACAATGGCATTTGGGTCAGACCCTTTGGCAAATTGGTCTATATTATGCCGCCTTATGTCATTAGCGATGACGAACTGGTGACGTTGTGCCAAGCTCTCCTAACTGTCGTCACTATTTATTTGGGTCAAATGTCTACGACCAACAGAGTTTCGCTATGAGTGTGCTATTTATATCCGGCATTGATACCGATATTGGCAAGACTTATGCCACAGGTATGATGGCGAAAGCGCTGATGCAGCAAGGCATTAGCGTCATCACTCAAAAGCTGGTACAAACAGGCGTTAGTATCGATTCAGCTAGTGGTAAAATGAATATTGCAGATGATATTGTCACTCATCGTCAATTAATGAACATTCCGCTACAACCTTGTGATTTAGACTTTACCACTTGTCTGTATCGTTATGAAAAACCCGCGTCGCCGCATTTATCTGTCAAGCTTGCCAATGCTGTTTTAGATTTTAAAATCATCACTAAATCTACGCAGCAATTGCAACAAAGCTACGACGCGGTACTATTAGAAGGCGCTGGCGGGTTACTGGTACCAATCACTGAACAACTATTAACCTTAGATTATATTGCTGAGCAAGGCTATCCAGTTATTTTGGTTACCTCAGGGCGGCTTGGTAGTATCAATCATACCTTGCTGAGTTTAGAGGCGATTAAAGCGCGCGGTTTAACGCTGCATAGCGTCATTTATAACCATATTCATGATAGTGCCGCTCAGACGGATGATGAGATTACCAATAGTACGATTGATTATTTAAAAAACTACTTAGCGCGCCATTATCCAAACAGCTATTGGTTACAAATGGCGCAACAAACAAATAGCACTATAGGTAATGATAGTTTAGCTTTACCGCCAGATTTTATTTAAACGCTATTATTTAAATAGTTTTATAGCAACAAATAAATAAGCGCAAAACACTTTCCACACCTGATACTAATTTTGCTATACTAGCGCGCTTGGTAGACTAGGCGATCGCCGCTGCACACTGGCAACAGATGCGCAGGGGAGGAAAGTCCGGGCTACATAGGGCAGCGTGCCAGCTAACGGCTGGGCAGGGTAACTTGACGACAAGTGCAGCAGAGAGCAGACCGCCTTTGGTGTCGCAAGACATTATCGGTAAGGGTGAAAGGGTGCGGTAAGAGCGCACCGCGTGAATGGTAACATCTCACGGCAGGGTAAACTCCACGCGTAGCAAGACCAAATAGGCATCGATATGACGCGGCCCGCGTTCGATGCGGGTAGGTTGCTTGAGCGTATCAGCGATGATACGCCTAGAGGAATGATCGTCCACGACAGAACCCGGCTTATCGGTCTACCAACTTTTTTGTTTTGCGGTTCGTTTTTATTGTTAGTATTATGCATATTTGCGTTAATTTGGATGAAATGCGTCTTTTTCGCAAAAAATGCTAATTAGGGGTTGACGCAAGTCCTCTCTATCGGTATTATACCGAGCCTTAAATGGCGATGTAGCTCAGCTGGTTAGAGCGCACGACTCATAATCGTGAGGTCAAGAGTTCAAGTCTCTTCATCGCCACCATATTTAGTAAGACCAGCAGTAATAAAATGCCAATCATCTTATGATTGGTTTTTTTTTGCCTGATTTTTGCTTGCTGACAAAATCAACTTACTTTATAGCGGAAAACTGCTAGAATACCTTCGTATGCCTGCGCGTCATAAAAGTTAGTCATTTGCGCTGTGGGCATTTCAATTGCGGCAATACAGTAGGTACTTAATCTGTCTCTTTTGGCGTATTGGCCAGTATGAGCTATAAGTATGTATTCGACGGTTGCCATCTGACACTATGTATATCCGTTATTCAATCCTCCATTATTTAGTAGGCGCTTTGTGACTGCATTAGCCAATATTCGTAACTTTTCTATTATTGCCCACATTGATCACGGCAAGTCGACCCTTGCTGACCGTTTTATTCAAATGTGTGGTGCCTTGCAAGATCGTGAGATGCAGGCGCAAGTTCTTGATTCTATGGACATTGAGCGTGAGCGCGGCATCACTATTAAAGCTCAGTCTGTGACCTTGTTTTATGATCATCCTAACGGTGAGCGTTATCAGCTAAACTTCATTGATACGCCCGGTCACGTCGATTTCTCTTATGAGGTCTCACGCTCATTAGCGGCTTGCGAAGGCGCGCTATTGGTGGTTGATGCAGCGCAAGGCGTCGAAGCACAGTCGGTCGCCAACTGTTATACCGCTGTTGATCAGGGCTTAGAGGTGATGGCGGTTTTAAATAAAATTGACTTGCCGCAAGTTGAGCCTGAGCGCGTGATTCAAGAGATTGAAGACATTATCGGTATTGATGCAGTTGATGCGCCGCGCGTCTCGGCAAAATCCGGTCTTGGTGTCGATAAATTACTAGAAGCCTTGGTTGAATTTATTCCTGCGCCAACGGGCGACCGTGATGCACCGCTACAGGCATTGATTATCGACTCATGGTTTGATAACTATCTGGGCGTGGTGTCTTTAGTACGTGTGCGTGAAGGAACGATTAAAAAAGGCGATAAGCTGTATATTAAGTCGACCAAAGAGGCGCACTTAGTGGGCTCAATTGGTGTCTTTACCCCGAAACCTGTAGACACAGGTATTTTACAAGCGGGCGAAGTAGGCTTTGTTATCGCAGGAATCAAAGATATTGCTGGTGCGCCTGTTGGCGATACGATTACCCATGCCAGTACGCCTGATGTTGAGCGTATTCCTGGATTTAAGCAAATCACGCCGCAAGTTTATTCTGGTATGTTCCCAGTAGATTCTAGTGATTTTGAAAAATTCCGTGAAGCGCTGCAAAAACTTCAGATTAACGATGCGTCGCTATACTTTGAGCCTGATACCTCCGACGCGCTCGGCTTTGGTTTTCGCTGTGGCTTCTTAGGTATGCTGCACATGGAGATTATCCAAGAGCGTTTAGAGCGTGAATATGACTTGGATTTAATCACCACCGCGCCGTCGGTTATTTATGAGATTGAAAAGAAAAACGGCGACGTCATTTACGTAGATAACCCGTCAAGATTGCCTGAACCAAATAATATCGAAGAGTTCCGTGAGCCAATTGCCCGTTGTCAGATTTTAGTGCCGCAAGATTACTTGGGTAACGTCATGACACTATGTATTGAGCGCCGCGGCGTCCAAGTCGATATGCGTTTTATGGGTCGTCAAGTGCAGCTGATTTTTGATATTCCGATGGGCGAGGTGGTCATGGACTTCTTTGACCGCCTAAAATCAGTGTCGCGCGGATTTGCGTCGCTCGATTATAATTTCGAGCGCTATCAAGCTGATAAATTGGTCAAAGTTGACGTCCTCATCAATGGCGATAAAGTCGATGCCTTAGCGATGATTGTGCACCAAGATCAAGCACGTTTCCGTGGCAATCAGCTGGTTACTAAGATGAAAGAGCTGATTCCACGTCAGATGTTTGATGTGGCGATTCAAGCGGCAATTGGCAGTCAAATTATCGGTCGTAGTACCGTCAAAGCCATGCGTAAAGACGTCTTGGCTAAGTGTTATGGCGGTGACGTCTCGCGTAAGAAAAAACTACTGTCTAAGCAAAAAGCGGGTAAAAAACGTATGAAGCAAGTGGGTAACGTCGAGATTCCACAAGAAGCCTTCTTGGCCGTCTTGCAGGTCGATAATTAAACGTTCATTATCTTTTAAAAGATAAAAACACAGCAATATTCGGCATAGACAGCTTTACTGCAACCGTGGTTTGATTTTCAGCTCGTTAATAGGCAAATTCGTATGGATTTTGATTTTAATTTAATTTTAGTGCCATTAACCCTCGGCTTAGGTATTATTTGGCTATTAGAGAAGCTGACGCTCAAACAGCGTAAAACCCGCGGTCGCGGTAAAGAAAGCTTACTGGTACGTTGGGCATATGATTTTTTCCCAGTGTTAGCGGTGGTCTTGATAGTGCGCTCATTCTTGATTGAGCCGTTTAATATTCCTTCATCGTCGATGGTGCCAACCTTGTATACGGGTGATTTTATCGCGGTCAATAAATACGCGTATGGCGTACGTCTGCCGCTGACTTATAATAAAGTGCTTGATACAGGCGCGCCTGAGCATGGCGATGTGGCCGTTTTCCGCTACCCAGAAAACCCAAGTATTTACTATATTAAGCGCGTGATCGGCTTGCCGGGCGATACCGTCAGTTATAATCAAGGGACGCTGGCAATTAATGATACGCCAGTTCCTACCAAAGCGGTCAATTTTGACGCCGATGCTGAGCTGACCTCACAGCTATATCCAGCCGGACAAGTGGCACCCGGACAAGTCTTGACTGAAGACAATGCCATACGAATGGGGCAGCAAGAAGAAAGTGAGGCAAAGTACTTTGAAGAGATTCAAGGCGACAACAAACACTTGGTTCGCTATTTAGCGGATATGAATAGCTCGCAGTACGCACCATTTTTACAGCAAGAGTCACCAGAAGTGGTCAACTCTGAAGGCACAGAGTGGCGTATCAAAGTGCCAGAAGGTCATTACTTTGTAATGGGTGACAACCGCGATCGTAGTGCTGATGGGCGTTTTTGGGGTTTTGTTCCCGATGATAATTTAGCGGGTAAAGCGGTCTATATTTGGATGCATAAACCGCCCGGTCTTAACTTACCAACCTTTAAGCGCAATGGTAGTATTGATTGATATTATTGCTGCATTAAAGAGTAACGCTCGCTAAAGAATAATGCTGCGCTAAAGAATAATGTTCCGATAATAGTTTGTGCTAATATGATGGTTGTTTGATAAAAACCATCATATTAAAGGTGGTTAACAAGACAGTTTTCTAAATATGGCAGTTTACCTATAGCAACTTACCCCTTGAGAGGTCTTATGGTGCAGCAGTTATCTGGGTTGTCTTCGCAGCGCGGTGCTAGTGTAACGAGTGTCGTTTTTATTATTATCGTTTTGGGCGTGGCTGCTAAATTGCTCGTCGCTATTGCTCCAGCGCAAATTGGCGATTACCAATTGACAAAAACCTTAAGTGCGCAGCTTAAAGAGTCCAATGCCAATAAAGAAACGGCCAAGCAGTTTGTAGAGCGCGTGAATAAGCAGCTGTCTATTAACGCCGATTATGATACCAAAGCAGAAGAAGTGTTTACTTTTACTGATAAGAAACCAGGTCAATTGGCTATTCATAAAAAGTATGAAACCACCAATAATTTTTTTGGTAATATCGATATCGTTAATCGCTTTGAAGGCGACATTGACTCTACTACTGCTGAATAACTTAACTATTAAAGCTTATATATCAAAACTTAAAGCGTTAAAATCAAAGTAATAAAGTACTTTGTTATTTTTAATTTTCTAACCAATTTCTAAAACACTGGTATTTCATTATATTTACCACTGAAAAAAAGGGATACACACAGACCACGCATGAAACCAACTTCGCAGTCTCCTCAGGCGGTTCCCAATCCCCATAAAAATAGCGTGTCTGATGACACGCTTATTATTAGCGCAGAATTTATTCAACGGTTAGCGATCTTGTCGCGCAAGTTGGGCTATGTGTTTAATGATTTAAGCTTGCCTAAACTGGCGCTTACCCATCGTTCCTTTGATAGTAAGAAAAACTATGAGCGCTTGGAGTTTTTGGGCGACGCTTTATTAGGGATGATCGTCGGTGAAGCATTGTATCACCGCTATCCGACGCAAAATGAAGGCCGTCTGACGCGCATGCGGGCAACATTGGTACGGCAGGAATCGCTTGTGATTATTGCGCAAAACTTAGAGCTGTCTAATCATTTGATATTGGGCGTTGGTGAGCGAAAAGGGGGCGGGCGCAATCGTGCTTCCATCTTGGCAGATGCGGTAGAGTCATTGATAGGCGCTATTTATTTAGACAGTCAAGATATGGATATTACCCGAGCGTGCGTGCTATCGTGGTATGGTGATCTCATAGACAATGTCAGTGACCAAAAAGCGCTAAAAGACGCTAAAAGCCGATTACAAGAATGGCTGCAATCTAAGCAGTTTGACTTGCCACATTATGAGCTGATGGAAACCCGTGGTAACGCTCCGCACCAAATCTTTGTGGTGCGCTGTCAGGTTAATATAAATAATTGCCCTGATATTACCGAGTCTGGTGAAAGCCGCCGTATCGCTGAGCAAAAAGCAGCAGAATTAATGATTAATCAGCTACATAAACTGCCAGGACAGCCAAAAAGACGTACCTAGTTTTTTAAAGCTAATTTTTTAAAAACCATTTTCTCTAATGCTAAATTCGATGGTTTTAATAAATGATTTCAATGAGTCGTTTTTTGAAATAACTCATACCTTTAACATGATCAGTTTTATGTCGCCTTTCTTTAAAAAACCAACAAGTGGCATAACTGATGACAACCTCCAAGGATTAATCCATGAGCAATCAGCATGACTTGCCATTAAATAATGAAGACAATGCCAAAAATATGACCGAAAACCCAGATATGAGTTCAAGCCAAAATGCGACTGCAGCAAATGGCGTTGTACAAGATGACGTGCAGAAAAACAACGCCAGATTAAACGATGCTAAGCTAACGGTTGATAACACCGAAGATACTACGTTAGATAATGATACGACGATAGAAGAGTTTTTTTCATCAAATAACAATGCCCATGTCGCTGAAGGTTTTAAAGCCGGTTATGTGGCGATTGTTGGTCGCCCAAATGTGGGTAAATCAACTTTGATGAACCATTTATTGGGTCAAAAGCTGTCTATTACCTCGCGTAAACCGCAAACTACCCGCCACCGTATCCATGGCATTTTGTCTAATGACGAGATGCAAGCGGTGTTTGTTGATACTCCAGGTATTCATCGCAATGAGGTACGCGCTATCAATGAGCGTATGAATAAAGCTGCCGTCTCTGCATTGGTTGATGTTGATTTGGTGTTATTTGTCGTTGATTCAGACCAGTGGCGCGATGACGATTTATTGACCCTACAAAAGCTTGGCGATACCAATCTGACCGTAGTATTGGTGATTAATAAAGCCGATACGCTAAAAGATAAAGGTAGCGTGTTACCACTGATCGAAACGTTTAATGAAAGTTTTGATTTCGCTGATATCGTCCCTGTTTCTGCTTTAAAAAATCAAAACCTAGACCGCTTGCAAGAAGTGATTGCCTCGCATTTGCCAATCGCCGACCCTATCTATGATAGCGAGCAGATTACCGATCGCTCAGAGCGCTTCTTAGCCAGTGAAATTATTCGCGAAAAAATCATGCGTAGTGCCGGCGATGAAGTACCATACGATTTGACGGTACAGATTGATGGTTTTAAAGACGAAGCGGCGCATATTGACCCAAAAACTGGTCGTCCGCGTAAAGCGGTCACTTTTATCGATGCGACCATTTATGTTGAGCGTAGCGGGCAAAAAGCGATTGTCATTGGTGATAAAGGTCAGCGTATCAAACAGGTCGGCATGGATGCACGTAAAGATATGGAACAACTGTTTGATAAGAAAATCATGTTAACACTGTGGGTGAAAGTGAAACGCGGTTGGTCTGATGATGAGCGCGCTTTGACCAGTTTAGGATATTAAGCACGATTAAAAAAGCATGGTGGGTAGATTTTTACCGCCATGTCTCTATATCACCACGGCTGAGGTAATAATCCATGCGTAATGAAGCGTTAATCGGTTATTTATTACATCAGCGCCCCTACCAAGAAAAGCGCGCCTTATACTATCTGTTTTCCCAGCAACATGGTGTCATCCATGGCGTTGGCAAAAAAGGCGCGCCGCTTTTTATGCCCCTGCAACTTTTTGCCAGCGGTAAACGCGATTTAAAAACATTCACGCAGATTAATATCGCGCCATTAAGCTTGATTCAAGATTCAGTAGCACAAATAGCCCAAAATTCTTTAGCACTAAAAGACAGTAATGTTAATCTAGCAGAGACGCTGCATCATGAAAATATCAGCGGCCAACATCAGTATGCAGCCTTGTATTTAAATGAAATACTGTGGCGACTATTACCCACCGAAGATCCCATGCCAATATTATGGCAACACTACCAAAATAGCCTACAGCAGCTTAAGCAGCCTTTAACTGCCGATGAGCTGCGTCTGTGTTTGCGTCAGTTTGAAGCGTATTTATTCAACGAATTGGGCTTTGCTCTAACCTTAAAACATGACAGTTTAGATCAAGCTATCGAGCTCGACACCTGGTACCGTTTTTTACCTGATGTGGGCTTAGTGCCAATTGTGCATAATGATGATATAGCTGTTACACAAAACATTTTTAAAGGTAATGAGATTTTATCGATGGCAGAGCAAGGTTTATCTAGCTCAAATCTCAATGCATGGTCACGTTTGCATCGGCAATTAATTGACCATTTGCTCGATTATCAGCCTTTACAAAGTCGCTTACTCTGGCAGCAGCAACAGCGCTATCAATCTTAACTTAAGCGTAAAATCCAATATTCTATAAACTATTTTTTAGTAAATTACTTCAATATGTATAAAAGGATTTTTTTTATGATTAATGCAACAGTAAAGACTTCCAACTTAGCACAAACTTCAGAAAATGCCTTAAAAAAGCCTCTGTTAGGGGTAAATATTGACCATGTAGCGACCTTACGTCAGGCTCGCGGTGTCAGTTACCCTAGCCCCTTGGCAGCTGCTCTGCTATGTGAGCAAGCTGGAGCTGATGGTATCACCATTCATTTGCGTGAAGACCGCCGACACATTCAAGACGCTGACGTTTATGAGATAGCTGAGCAGCTAACCACCAGAATGAACTTGGAGATAGCAGCAACGGCTGAGATGCTAGAGATTGCTCGTCAAGTTAAGCCGTATTGGGTATGTTTAGTACCTGAAAAACGTGCCGAATTGACTACCGAAGGCGGACTTGACGTTGCAGGGCAGGTAGCTTGGCTAACAGATTATGTTAGTAAATTACAAGCAGTAGGTATCAAGGTTTCTTTATTTATTGATCCAGAATACAAGCAGATTGCAGCAGCGGTAAGCTGTGGGGCAGATGCAATTGAATTGCATACTGGTGCTTATGCGGAAGCGGGTTTAGTAGGTAATATCGCTAAAATGAATGATGAGCTTACTCGAATTAAGCAAGCTGTGCAAACCGCGCAACATGCTGATCCCAAGCTTTTAGTTAATGCTGGTCATGGTTTGACGCGTGATAATGTCCACGCTATTGCGCAAATTGATGGTATATATGAGCTAAATATCGGACATGCCCTCATCGCCGACGCCGTTTTTGTGGGATTAGAGCAAGCGGTTGTTATGATGAAGTCTGCTATGCGTCAAAATATTTAAACACCTAATGTCGTAATTTCTATTGTCCACAATCAGTAGGGTGGCTTGCATTAGGCTTATAAGTAATGCCTCCGCCTTGGTTGAATGAGATTTGATACATGGCATGATTATAGGTTGAGGTTGGACAGTACTTAATATGTCCGAAATGGCCGCGAGGTTTACCGCTATCGCCCCAGAATTTAGTGTAATGGCGATTATTTCCTACCCGTAAATACAAGGTGCTGTATTTAGGTTCTAAAGCCTGTTCTTCTAGCAGGTCATCAACTCCTAAGTCGAAGTTTTTATTATCATTTGCATCTAAAAATAATAATAGCTTCTTATAGCTATCTCTATGACATGTAGCGCCGTCATTAGAAAGGCAAACCAACAAGTTTTGTCTTCTAATGTGGCTTTCAGCTTTCGCTAACTTTAGCGTATTTTTAATTTGGCTCTCGATACGCTTCGCTTCCATGCTTGCTAATTGCTCTAAGATATAAGGCGTCGCAATCATTACTATAATAGTCAGCACAGCGACAGTAACAATCAGCTCTATCAAGGTAAAGCCATATCTATTGTGTGCTTGAAAATGCGTCTGCTTTCTTGAAGATACTTTATATAATTCAATCATGAGAGACTGCTACCTATACAAGAGGTACGGCTATAAATTAATAATCGACTAACCTGAATATTGCGCCCGAATTTCAAGTAACTATAAAATTTGCGTAAGTTTTATACTATTAGCTATTAGTAAAAAAAAGTTCAATTATCCGAATATAAACCAAATATATGTCTACTGTCAAAGAATGTTTCAATTCGTGAATAAGGAGTTTTAACGATAGAGAAAATTAACGATTTGTATTAAAATATCTTGAAACAATAGATAGGATTCGTTTCATCATCTATTGCGACCTCACACACAAAAGATAAAGAGTGTAAAGTGTGTTAGTCGTCAGTAAGTTAAGCTGGCTAATGTGTTTTAGTTATGACATTATCGTGTAATAATGTGTAGCTGATTAACAAAAAAAGTTGTAAACTGAATTGATAATCGCTAAGCTACTTCTTAATTGGTTTTGCTTTGTAATTTCAAATTCGTAAATGATGTCTGTTTTTGGACATCTTAAGATGCGGTTTTGCTTGACGCATTACTAAAATTATCCTTTGGAGGAAGTTCATGAAATTAAATAAAATTGCTTTGGCATTATTTGCCATTACAGCGGCTCCACTAGCAGCAAACGCTGGTGTTACTATTAGCCCATTATTACTTGGTTATCACTACAGCGAAGGCGCTGATGATGAACAACGTGAATTGTTACAAAGATATGGTGATGGTAGCGAAAATTTCTATAAAGAAAATGGTCTTTATACTGGAGCAGCGCTAGGTATTGAATTGACGCCTTCTACGCAGTTTCAAGTAGAGTACGGCGTATCAAATACTGATGCGATTAGTAATAAAGGTGGTTCTTACGATACAGAACAAGAGATGATTTCTGGTAACTTCCTAATCGGTTTTGAAGAGTTCAGCGGTTACACTGACAATGCGTTCAAACCATATGCTCTAGTTGGTGCTGGTCGTTCTAAAATTGAAATCGAAGATGCAAGCGGTGAAATGGTTTCTGGTACTGTAGATACTATCGGTAACCTAGGTTTAGGTGCTATGTACCGTATCAATGATGCATTGAGCCTACGTGGTGAAGCTCGTGCGATTCATAACTTTGACCAAAACTGGTGGGAAGGCATGGCTTTGGCCGGTCTAGAAGTCGTACTAGGTGGTCATTTAGCACCTACTGTTGCTGTACCGCCAATGCAAGAGCCACTAGTTGATACTGCTCCAGTAGTAGTCGTTTCTGATCTTGACTCTGACGGTGATGGCGTACCTGATAGCATCGATGCATGCCCAGGCACTCCAATGAACCAAGTAGTTGATGAGCGCGGTTGCCCAGTACCAGTAGATATTACTGATGAGCTAAAAATGGAGCTACGTGTATTCTTTGATAACGACAAATCAACTATCAAAAACCAATACAAACCTGAAATCGCTAAAGTAGCAGAGAAGATGCGTGAGTATCCTAACTCTACTGCTCGCGTTGAAGGTCATGCTTCTAAAACAGGTCCTTCAGCACGTTATAACCAACGTCTATCTGAAGCTCGTGCAGTTGCAGTGAAATCTATGTTGACTAACGAATTTGGTATCGCACCAAACCGTCTATCAACAGTTGGTTACGGTTATGACCAACCAATCGCTGATAACAACACTGAAGAAGGTCGCGCTATGAACCGTCGTGTATATGCCATCATTACTGGTGACAAAACCATGACTGTTGAACAAACTAAAGATATGGTTGTTCAGTAAGTAGACGCTACTAATTATGTATTAACTTAATTAGTTACAAAAAAAGTCATCCTTTGGGTGGCTTTTTTTTATTTATACACTCAGAAAAGTAAGTTATTGCATAAATTGATAGCGCAATAATGTTATACTAGCGACCCAAACACTTTGTAAACTGACAAAGTGTACATTAGCATAGCTATCTGTACGATGGATTTATCAGCATAGGTATTTGATTTCGTTAATATTAAATTGCTGTACGTATTGTGCAATTATTTAATCCTAAGCCAATCATGTCTATCTGGTTGATGTTAACAGTTTATCCAGCGGTGCTTACTGCTACTGCATTTTTTAAGACGAAACGAGCATTTTATATGGCGAACGATATCAAACACCTGCGTAACATTGCAATTATTGCCCACGTTGACCACGGTAAAACCACTTTGGTTGATAAGTTATTACATCAATCTGGTACTTTTGGCGACCGTGCAAACATTGCGGAACGCGCAATGGATTCAGGTGATATTGAGCAAGAGCGTGGCATTACTATTTTGGCGAAAAATACGGCCATCCGCTGGACAGATGACACTGATGGCACTGAATACCGTATTAATATTGTCGACACCCCAGGTCACGCCGACTTTGGTGGCGAAGTCGAACGCGTTATGTCAATGGTTGACTGCGTATTGTTGGTTGTTGACGGTGTTGATGGCCCAATGCCGCAAACTCGTTTCGTAACTCAAAAGGCGTTCGAGCAAGGCCTAAAGCCGATTGTGGTTATCAATAAAATTGACCGTCCTGGTTCACGTCCTGATTGGGTAATGGATCAAATCTTTGATCTATTTGATAATTTGGGTGCTACTGACGAGCAATTAGATTTCCCAGTGGTTTATGCATCTGCCTTAAACGGTATTGCTGGTTTGGAAGCAGATAACTTGGCGGATGACATGACGCCGTTGTTTAAAACCATCGTTGATGTGGTACAGCCACCGCAAGTCGATGCAGATGCACCTTTCCGCATGCAAATTTCTAGCCTTGACTATAACAGCTTCGTTGGCGTTATCGGTATTGGCCGTATTCAACG
Source organism: Psychrobacter sp. UBA6291 (assembly GCF_002439405.1). NCBI lineage: Bacteria > Pseudomonadati > Pseudomonadota > Gammaproteobacteria > Moraxellales > Moraxellaceae > Psychrobacter > Psychrobacter sp. UBA6291. The sequence goes on from NZ_DJUD01000068.1 coordinate 23,114, forward strand.
CGGTAAAGTTAAAACCAATACGCCTGTGACTGTCATTGATAAGAATGGTAAAACGCGTAACGGTCGTATCCTAAAAATCATGGGTTATCACGGTCTTGAGCGTATTGAAGTAGACGATGCGCAAGCGGGCGATATCGTTTGTATTACCGGTATTGATGCGCTAAATATTTCAGACACCATTTGTGACCCTAACCATGTTGAAGCGTTGCCAGCATTGACTGTTGATGAACCAACGGTATCGATGAACTTCCAAGTAAACAATTCACCATTTGCCGGTCGTGAAGGTAAATTTGTGACATCACGTAATATTCGTGAGCGTCTTGAGCGTGAATTGATTCACAACGTGGCGCTACGTGTAGAAGACACCGAGTCTCCAGATAAATTTAAAGTATCAGGTCGTGGTGAGCTACATTTATCAGTATTGATCGAAAACATGCGCCGCGAAGGTTTTGAGCTTGGCGTATCAGGTCCAGAAGTTATTGTTAAAGAAGTAGATGGCAAGCTACAAGAACCGTATGAAAATGTTGTCTTTGATATTGAAGACGCGCATCAAGGTCCAATTATGGAACAAGTCGGCTTGCGTAAAGGCGAGATGACCAATATGGAGCTTGATGGTAAAGGTCGTATGCGTATTGAAGCGACTATGCCTGCGCGTGGTTTGATTGGTTTCCGTTCAGAGTTTTTAACCCTGACTTCGGGCACCGGTATCATGACTTCAAGCTTCTCACATTACGGTCCACAAAAGATCGGTGATGTTGGTGGTCGCTCAAACGGTGTATTGGTTTCTATGGCCAATGGTGTTTGCTTAGGTTTCGCCCTATTTAACCTACAAAAACGTGGTAAATTATTTGCTGAGCCACAGCTTGAAGTTTACGAAGGTATGATTGTTGGTCTAAACTCTCGTAACGATGATATGGTTGTCAATCCAACGACTGCTAAACAGTTAACCAACGTCCGTGCCAGTGGTACTGATGAAGCGTTGACGCTGACGCCAGCGGTTAAGTTTACCCTTGAGCAAGCGCTTGAATTCATTCAAGATGATGAGTTAGTAGAAGTAACGCCAAAAGCCATACGTCTGCGTAAGCGTTATTTGACTGAAAATGAGCGTAAGCGTCATGGACGCAAGAAAAATGCTTAATGTCGATACGTAAATTACTTGGTAATTTATATTTTCAATTTTAGAAAAGTACTCAAAGCTAATTTTTCATGATTAGCTTTGACATCGAAAATTAGCAATATAAGGTGAGCAAAATAAAGTTCACTTTATATTGCTTTTTTGTGTGCTTGGTTTTCATATATAATAAAAATGATCTAATCAATAAGTGCTATCTCTTTAAAAGGGTTTAAAAACTCAATATTAGAGAATCTAGTTCATCATCTATATAATAATTAATTAAACTTTTAAGGAGTGACATCGTGAGTATGGTATCTGAGTTTAAGGAATTTGCTTTAAAAGGTAACGTAATGGACCTAGCAGTCGGTGTCATCATTGGTGGCGCTTTTGCGACTATTACGACTTCTTTAGTTGAAGACATTATCATGCCTATCGTTGCTTTTATTGCGGGCGGCGAAATTAATTTCAAAAACATGTTTTTTATACTAGGAGATGCGCCTGAAGGTGTGGCAATGACTTATGATGCACTTAAGGCAGCAGGCGTACCGGTGTTGGCTTATGGTAGCTTTATCACAGTGTTGATTAACTTCCTAATTTTGGCGTTTATCATATTTATGATGGTAAAAATGGTTAATAGATTACGCCGTGCAGATGAGGTAGAAGAAGCGGTTGCAGAGCCGTCAGAAGAGGTGCAATTACTGCGTGAGATTAGCGCTAAGCTGAGTAATACTCATCTTACAAAATAAAATCATATAATTCGCTTACCAAAATCAAAAAAGGCTAACAATAAGTTAGCCTTTTTTATTGTCGATTGATAAGCTCGAAGTTTTTTAATTAAGGTGTCACTACTACATAGTCATTGGTATTAATCAGAATTTCTGAGGGTTGATCGACGACAATACGGACCACGTTATTATCAACGACTTGTGACTTATAATAATTGTCTTCGGCAACCGTACAGCCGAGGCAGCGTCCCATGGCATCCCAAGGTTCAACGAATAATTTCTGCTGTGCTTGGTCGGCGTTACCGCCGATAAGCGAGAAGGGCAGACTAACAAGATAAGCGGCGGTGCCTGCCACAGCGGTCACTAACTGTAATGGTTTACCAACAATAGTATCAACTGCCATGGTCTCATAAGAGGGGCCAAAATCCGTTTCATCGATTTCTATCGCTGCTAGAACGGGCTGCATGCTAGCAAAAATCAAGCTTATGCTTGCCATCATGGTCAGTAGTTTATATTTAGCTGTGCGTTTCATTTTAGCTGGAGCGCTCATAATGATATCCTAAAACTCATAAGAAGTATGATTCATAGCTGCTGCTATTTCCATACAGAGACAACTTCCCTATAGAAATAATGCGACAACGATAGGCATTGATAAATAGTTTTAATATTACAGATAAATAAACGCTTTGCACTATTTATGTAAATATTGGCACTATTAAAGCAAGATTTAAGTCAATAAGCAACAAAAATGCGCAGGATATATTTATATGAAAGATGTTTCTTAAAACGAATAAGTTTGAATGGAGTTTTTAATAGCGTTAAATCAGATTTCCATAAAAAGTATTCATTGTGGCAATTCAGTGCTTTATAGCTTTGCAGACTTTTTAAATCTTCAGCTGTGAGGGAGTTTAGAAATGGATTATTTAGTAGGCTGACAGTTAGGGCAGAAGACACTGGCACGGCCATTTAACTTAATATTTTCTAATAGTGTATCGCAATGCGGACAGTCTTCGCCCTGTCTACCATAAACATTTAAGGTTTGCTGGAAGTAGCCGGTTTGACCGCTGGCAACGGTAAAATCGCGTAATGTGGAACCACCTAGCGTGATGGCCTTTTTTAAAATGGCTTTGATATGCTCAACCAAGATAACTATTTGCTCATGAGATACTTCATTGGCTGGTGTTGCCGGATGAATACCTGATAAATAAAGGCTTTCAGTTGCATAAATATTACCAACGCCAACAACGACTTGCTGCTCCATAATTACTGATTTAATCGCGCGCTTGATAGGCTGCTTGCTATTGGTTTTGTTAGCTATGTTGTTATCCAAGGTTTGATTTGGATTGTCCGAGCGCTGTATTAAATGATATAAATAATCAGCGGTAAAGTCTGCTGATAATGGCTCCGGACCCAAATGATCTAAAAGCTTAGGACCGTAATCTTTAAACCATAATACTGAGCCAAATCGCCTCGGATCATAATAATGTAGCTGTGTTTGGCTATTATCAGCGGCGCTAAATGTTACTACTAAATGGTCATGTTTACGCTTATCGGTGCCATGGCTATGTTGCTGTAAACTACCCGACATACCAAGGTGAATCAAAAGTTGGCGCGATGCTAAGCTATTTGGCTGAATAGAAGCGTTGGTATTAACAGAAGTGAGCGGTATAAAATTTAGGATTAAATACTTCGCTCGGCGCTCGACACTGTCCAAAGTATAATCAACCAGTTGGTTTAAATCATCGGGCATCGACCAGCGTAGCTTTGGTTGAAAAACTTTGACATCGACCACTTGTTGACCTAATAAAGGTGTCAGGCTGGTTTTGGTGGTTTCTACTTCCGGCAACTCAGGCATAGTATTTCTTGTCAGACTCTATTATATATAAAGGTTATTTTCAAAGATTTTAAAGTTTAAGCTATCAAACAACAGCACGGCGAGCATGCAAGATACCATGCTGCTGCTCAAGCTTGGCAAGTAACTTAGACAAATGCGCGAGCCCTGAAACTTCAACATGAAACTTTAAAAAGGCGATATTGTCATCGTTACTGAGCGTCTCAACCTGACGAATATTGACGTTTTCTTTATCAATAATTTGGGTCAAATCACGTAGTAATCCGCGCCGGTCATAGGCTTCAACGTGAATGTCTACCGGCTGATAACGACCAGCTTTAACCGTCCAAGCCGCCTCAATTTCACGCTCAGGATCCCGTTCAATCAAGCGTAGATATTCGGGGCAGCCACGGTTATGTACGCTGACGCCGCGCGATAAGGTAATGTAGCCTGCGATAGGTTCACCGTGGACAGGATGGCAGCAGCCGGCTAGGTTAATCTCGATATTATCCAAACCATCGATACGGATTTTATAAGCATCAAGTTTCCCCGCGTTTCTCGTATCGATACTTGGGGTGAAATCTTCTTCAGGTTTTTCAGGCTCTAAATCTAACTGGCGTGAAATATGACTGGTCAATTGATTGAGACTGATATCACCCGTGACCAAACCAACCACGATATCATCGGTATTATTGACGTTAAAATGCTGGATATAATCGTTTAAATCAATACTGTTTGGGTGCACCGACAAGCGCTCAAGCTCTTTACTGAGCATTTGGCGACCTATCTCGATATTTTTATCGCGGTCTTGCTTATTAAACCATTGACGCAGTTTTGAGCGCGCGCGATTGGTATGAATATAACCGAGCGAGGCGACTAGCCAATCGCGATTGGGTTCACGCGAGGCTTTGGTGATAATCTCAACTTGTTCGCCCGTTTTTAACTGGTAAGTCAGCGGCACATAGCGCTGATTGACGCGCGCCGCTTGCGCTCGGTTACCGACTTGCGTGTGTACATAATAAGCGAAGTCCAGTACAGTGGCGCCTTTTGGTAATTCTGTAATATCGCCATCACGACTAAAGATATAAATACGCTCGAGCTCATCGAAATCAACCAACTGCTCATCATCGTCGAACTCGATTTCTTCTAATTCTTCGCCAGTCAGTAATGCTGAGCGCGGCTGATTGCGCGTTTCGTTATTAATCGATAAGAGCTGACGTAATGAGCTGATTCTTTGGTTAAGGTAATTGTCCTTTTTATTTTTCAGGCCTTCTTTGTAATTGACGTGTGCGCACATGCCAAGCTCGGCCTCGAAGTGCATTTCTTGAGTACGAATTTGTACTTCAAGTGACTTATTTTCGGCAATAACGGCGGTATGAAGCGAGCGATAACCATTTGATTTTGGATTGGTAATATAATCGTCAAATTGCTCAGGGATATAGCGCCATAAACCGTGTACCAAGCCCAACACGTGATAGCAGTCTGAAGGATTATTGACCAAGACCCGTAGCGCGCGAATGTCATATAGCTGATCAAAGGATAAACCTTTGAGCTTCATTTTTCGGTAAATAGAATAAATATGCTTGACGCGGCCTGAAACCTCGCCTTCGATACCCGCTTCCGCCAACGCTTCATTGAGCTTATCTTGTACGCGCTGAATATAAGACTCACGTTCGCTGCGTTTTTCTGATAACAGTTTGGCAATCTCTTTATAACGCTCAGGCGCCAGATAGCGAAAGGCTAAATCTTCAAGCTCCCATTTTAATTGGGCAATGCCCAGCCTGTGAGCTAGTGGCGCATAAATGGTCATAACCTCACGCGCGACCCGATATTGTCGTTCTTCACCAGAAAAAGTCAGTTCGCGCATGGCAAAGGTACGTTCAGCCAGTTTAATCAGCACCACGCGGACATCGTTGGTCACAGAGATGAGCATACTATAAATGTTGGAGAGCTGATCACGCTGATTATTAACGAAATGGTCTTCTAAGCGCTTATTGCTTTCGATGATTTCGGACAGTTTTCCCATCGCCAAGGTATCTTTGACCAAGGTTGAGATATCGGCACCGAATTTTTTTTCAATTTCCGCGAGGCTAATAATCGATTTGCGGGCGCTACGATAAAGCATCGCGGCGACAAGCGCATTTTCATCTTGATAAAGGTAAGTCAAGATATCGGTCATGCCAATACCGGTGACATATGCGCCTGAACGTTCAGATTCACTGGTATTCATATGACTGCGGATAAATTCGCAAGCGCTAGCAAGATTGGGCACAGACTCTTGCCCGATACGCTTGGCAACATTATCCAGCCAAGTAGGGACGTCGATATTTATCTGATCTAAATCAATGGCTTCTAGTTCTTGTGCCGAAAGCGCATTGGCATCATTAAGCAATTGATTGTTTAAATATTCATCTTCAAGGTTAGGGTCATGGCTGTGGTAAGCATACTGAGCAGAGCGATCAAAGGTAGTATGCAGTTTATGAGTAGACAGCTGATATTTGATGTCGTGTGGAATTTGGGCATAGCTATTGGCAGACTGATGAGAGCGTTGGCTCGCGACCAGTTGTGCGGCCAATGTTGCGCTATCGGCTTGCGTGGTTTGTCCATCTACCAGCGGTAGCCCTTCACGAATTTTTACCATAGCCCACTCCTCTTAGCTATTCTAAATTGATTAAAAGCCCATTTACCAACCACACTTTTAGGTTTCCATAGGTAAAGTGTCAGCTATAAATCAATTCAGCCGCTAAAAAATCCATTTTTAGCAGCTATAAAATGACAGACATAAATAATATATAAAGCGCTGAGTAAGGATAAAGGATACTCACGATATCTTGTTGAAGAAAGCCTAAATACATTGGCTGTTATTATCTCATGTCACAATGACAAATCAAGCAAGGCTCTGTAATGATAATGTCGCTTTCGATAACATAACGCCTTTTTATCCCTATCGTTCAGGCCATTTTTGCTTAAATTAATAGGTTAAAAAAGGTCGTCTTTATTTATATCTGTCATACGTTATTTTGGTGTTTTAGAACAGCGTGTATTAAAACACGCTGCCCTAAAATAAAGTCTTTTGAAACACCTTACTTTAAACATCATTAAAATTGATGCTAAGCGGACACTTTCTCAAAGCGTGCGATTGATTCGACGTGGCCGGTATGACAGAACATATCCATCACGCCTGCATGCGTCAAACGATAGCCTTGCTCTAACAAAGCTTTGGTATCGCGGGCAAGGGTAGCAGGGTTACAAGAGACATAGACAATACGCTCGGCATTGAACTTTGGCAGATACTGCATAATCTCCCACGCGCCCGAACGCGGTGGGTCGATGAGTAATGCATCAAAGCCTTGATTGGCCCAAGGTTTATCGGTGCAATCTTGTGTTAAGTCTTGGCTATAAAATTCCGTATTAGTAATGCCATTGCGGCGTGCGTTATCGGCCGCGCGGGCAGTCATGGCTTCACTGCCTTCAACGCCGACCACCGCACCAGTTTCGCCGACCAAACGCGCGAGTGGTAAGCTAAAGTTACCCAAACCACTGAATAAATCGAGCACCCGCTCACCCGCTTTTAAGTCTAACAAATCACAAGCAAGCTTGGTCATTTGACGATTGACCGATAAATTAACTTGAGTAAAGTCGGTTGGGATAAATTCAAAGGTCAAATCATACTCAGGTAATTGATAATATAAGCGCCCAAACTGCTCAGTCATATCGTCATGCTCAGTTAAGGCAATACGCTGAATGCTATCGGCGCCTTTTGATTGTAAATAGAGCTGCCAATTACGCGCTGCAAAGAAGGTTTTTAATTTTTCAATATCCGCATCTGATAATGGTGCCAAGTTACGTACAATCAGTGCAACCGGCTGATTACCATCAGGTAGCTCTGGTAGCGCTTCGCCCATGGCTAATTCAAGCTGAGCAATCTTGTCACGACTCTCAAGCGTGCTGATAAGCGCTTTTAGATTTTCAATCTCAAAGCCAATACGCGGGTCTAAGATATGGCACTCATTTAATTCCGCTAAGAAGTTACTTGAGCGCTCACGGAAACCAACCAAGGCAGTTTCTTTTTTGGCGACATAACGCACGCCGAGTCGCGCTTTGGTACGGTAACCTAAGCGATCGCCAACCACGGGCGCGAGCCAATGCTCTGGTTCAACATTGGCTTGATGCATAAGCAATTCAGCAAGCACCGATTGCTTAAAGTTGATCTGACCATCGGGCTGCCAATGTTGCAAGCTACAGCCACCGCAAACACCGAAATGCGGGCAAGGTGCTACAGCGCGCTCAGGGTTTGGATTGGCAGTAACGCTCACCGCATCGCCTTCTTCAAAACTGCTACGGCTATTGGTGATTTTGACTAAGGCGCTTTCGCCCGGCAATGCAAAGCTGACAAAAATCTTTTTGCCATGTTTGTCTTCGATATGACCGTCGGCTTCACCGAAACCATTGCCATAAATAGCAACGCCGCGACCGTCATGCGACAAGCCATCTATTTTAAAGGGTAATGGCTCGGCATCTTTTAAACGGCGACGTGTTTTTGACGAAGGCTTAGATTTTTTCTTACTTGGCGGCATAGTAATGGTCTGAGCCTCGTTAGGCTGTTGGTTGACGTTTAGAGTAGTAAAGTCTTTTGAGTCGGTGGGCTGCATAAACCTGCCTTAATAATAAATAATAAGCAATAAAGGATAAATAACTAAAAATAAGGAAGCCGTTGTCGTTAAGATGTCTAGTGTGGCTATGGGGCAGACGACCAATCAGCAATAAACTCATGATGGCGAGGACTGCCATCTGCTTGGGTATATTGGGCCAAATAGTCACGGCTTTGCTGCTGCCACCGCTCAAAATCTGGTGAGGACAATTGCCCTGTCAATCGCAGCCAGCGCAAATAAATCAGCCAAGTATTCATCACATCAGATTCGCAATATATTGACAACGTTTGCCAATCACCATTGCTGACCAACTCGCCAACCATACTGCCATCGACATCGGTTTTACCGGGCAAACCATAAAGACTGGCGACGATATCCATGGCTTCGCGGCGGCTGGCACCGTATTGGCTAAATCTGTCCATCAAATCAAGATGGCGACTGTGGAAGCGATTAACGTAATTATCAAAGCGCATGTTTTTGATACGCTCGCCTTCTTCAAATAACCACGGCGCCGATAAGTCATACTGCATGGCGCGATAAATAAGCACCGGAATATCAAAGCCTGAGCCGTTCCAACTAATCAGCTGTGGCAGCTTTTCAAGGTCCCTGAACGCGCGAAAAAATTTGCTCAGTATGTCTTTTTCGCTAAACTTATCGGCGGTCAAAGAAAACAGGGAAAATTTGCCGTCTTTAATATAGAGTGCAGAGATACAAACAATACGCTGCAAGGGCAAACGCATAAAATCGTGACCTGCTTCTTGGACACGCAGCGCCGTCAATGCGCCCAAAGCATCGGCATCGTTTAGCTCAGCCAACTGCGGATAGATACGGCGGGCAGCCTCGGTATCGGCAACCGTTTCAATATCAAAGACCAAGATAGGTTTGGACGAGAGGGCGTTTGACATAAATAACTCTGCCTATTTATAAGCTTATGGGGTGGCGTTATCCGTGCTATCGTCAGCGTCATTCACACTATATAGGCCCGTCGATAAATAACGATCACCGCGGTCGCAAACGATAAAAGCAATCACGGCATCAGGATTTGCTTTTGCGACTTCGGTAGCGGCCCATGCCGCTGCACCTGATGACACACCAGCAAAAATGCCTTCAGTTTTCGCCAATTTACGCATATAAACTTCGGCGACCCGCTGATCAACATCCATGATGTCATCAACCAAATCTGCCTCAAAAATACCGGGCATATAAGCGGCAGGCCAGCGGCGGATGCCAGCGATAGATGCTTCTTCGTCAGGTTGTAGACCGATGACTTTAATATCAGGGTTTTGCTCTTTAAGATATTGCGCAACGCCAGTGATAGTACCTGTGGTGCCCATCGAGCTAATAAAATGGGTGATTTTACCGTCCGTTTGCGCCCATAGCTCAGGGCCGGTGGTCAAATAGTGCGCTTGTTTATTATCAGGATTGTTAAACTGATCGAGTACAATACCTTTACCATCGGCTTGCATTTGCAGCGCCATATCACGCGAAGCTTCTATGCCTTCGTCCACCTCGATAAGCGTCGCACCATAAGCGGCCATCGCATCTTTACGCTCTTGGGTCGAGTTGGTTGGCATAAATAGGGTGATTGGATAGCCACGCATCGCCGCCACCATCGCCAAAGCAATGCCCGTATTGCCGCTGGTCGCTTCAATGAGCATATCGCCAGGTTTAATATCACCGCGCTGCTCAGCTTGATAAATCATATTAAAGGCCGGACGGTCTTTTACCGAGCCAGCAGGGTTATTGCCTTCGAGTTTGGCGAGCAATACCGCGCCATTGGCAATCTGCTCTTGCTCAGGCAGGCGATTCAATTTGACCAAAGGCGTCTTACCCACGCAATCGGCAAGGTCAGTGATTTGCGTAATAAAATTGGCGTTTGACTGGGCCGTAGCGGACATAAGGTATCCTTATCGATTATTAGTTTTTTAATAGGCGCTGTTTAAATAGCAGGTCAGTACTTCATGACCGTTAGGGATTGATTGTGGTCAATAAAAAGTTGCGTCATTATATCATTTTGTTTTCGCCTGCGCTTAATGCATAAATTTTTATTGAGGATAAGCAGTGTACTTAATTGCATAAACAAATAGGCATAAACAAAATACTAAAAGCGGACTGCTTACGATAACTTTGTTGCCATGAAAGTGCATGAGTAAGTGAAGCGAGAAAAAAGTGAGGCAATAAAAGTTTGCCAAGGAATGGTTAACCGCCTTCGTTAGAATCCTGCTAAGATAATCGCAAGTCATTTTTGATGGCTTATTTTTAATGCTTAATAAGTTATGAATATCCAAGCGCGCCGTACAAGATTTGTCAGTAGTAGCATTCATCAGCAATAGCATTTAGCGCCAAAATCAGTGGAGAATAAACCCAGCATGGCTTACAAAAAACGTTTTGATACCAGTAGTGCTTATGGTCAGCTGATTATATTGGTGTTTTTGCCAATTTGTTTATTGGCAGCGGTCGGTGGTATTTTGGTGTTTTACGAAACCATGCGTGCCAGTAATTCAGAGCAAGAAGCGTTAGCAGAGGCGGTACTGATTCGTTATACGCCAACGATTGCGGAGCTGGTTCCTGAGTTATTAGAGCAACAGGCAGAGAATAACGATGATAAAAATAAGGCAGCGGACAACCCGCAAGCGGCGCTAGCGGCCTTAGCAGGTATTCAAGATAGACTCGGGCGTATGCAGTCCGAGCAGCATGTCCAGCGTATTGCAATTATCAATCAAAATAATAAAGTGTTAGCAAGCGTCGGCTACGGTACCGAGGAAGCTTGGCCGCTGATAAAATCTGCAGAGCGTTTTTTGTCGCAACAACCAACGCCCATTGGCACCGCTTATGGCAATAGCTTGGGAGAATTTGACGGGCAGCAATTGTGGCTCATGATTGATATGGATAATGAGCCGCTTTATATCGCCCGTTATCGTATCGCCATGGCGCTCGCGATTACGGGTTTATTTACGATTTTGATTTTGTTATTGAGCTTAAATATTTATTCAAAACGTTGGATTGCGCCGATTTACGAGCTGCGTTTGCAATTACAACGTACCCATGTCGACAATCTTTATCAGCCTATTCCGGTCGAATCAAATGGCGAGCTGAATTTATTGCAGCAAGATCTGGTTAGGACCTTACGCCGCCTACATGCCAGCTTCCAAGACTTAAAAGATCATGCCGAGCAGACCGAAGATGATTTGCGCTTGGCATTTGATGAGATGGAAATGCAGAATATCTCTATCCGTAATGCGCGCGATGCGGCGATTTCAACCAGCCAAGCAAAATCGGCGTTTTTGGCCAATATCAGCCATGAATTGCGAACGCCTTTAAACAGTATTGATGGTTTTATCAATTTGCTGGCGCGTCACGGCGAGCTCAATCCTGAACAAGATTTGTACGTGCAAACCATCCGTAAATCGTCGGCGCATCTATTGGCGCTAGTGAACGACGTCTTGGATTTTTCTAAGATTGAAGCGGGTAAATTGGTTCTTGATCGTCACGAGTTTGACCTTTATGACACCATTTATGACGTGGTCGATATGCTATCGCCGGTTGCTGCTGAAAAAGGTCTGCGCATGGCGGTGCTGTTTTATAACGACGTGCCGATGCGCATCAACGGCGATGCGTTGCGCCTCAAGCAAGTACTGACCAATATCGTCGGTAATGCGATTAAATTCACCGATAGTGGCGACGTGGTTGTACGCGTGAGCTTAGACGATCATCGCGACAATTATTTGATGATTAGCGTGCAAGATAGCGGTAAAGGGATTTCATTATCTGACCAAAAAATGCTCTTTCAAAGCTTTAGCCAAGGCGATCCGTCGATTACGCGGCAATACGGCGGTACCGGTTTGGGTCTGGTCATCTCCAAGCAGTTAACGCGGCTGATGGGTGGCGACATTGGCTTTTATGACAATGTGCAAGAAAACATCTCTAATCAAGGAGCGACGTTTTGGTTTCGAATGCCAGCCCATGTCGATGTCTTAGAGGCGGCAACTGGGCAAACGATTGAGTTGCCCGTGCTCGCGCCACTTGCCAGCGATACAGACGAGTTTAATGTACTGGTTTGGATCAATCATACCGCGTCGATACAGGTGCTCAAAGCCAGCTTACAACATTTACCGATTACCCTGAGCCAAGCAAACTCTTTACCGGGCGTACTTGAGTCGCTTAAAGAGCGCGGCAATTATTGGGATTGGGTTATCGTTGATGATGACACCCAAGACGATATGATGGCGCTGCTCAAACAGATTCGCCTGCATTATCAAGGAAAGCTGGCGGTATTTGGCTATCAAGTTGCCGCCGACCAAGCACTGCTCAATCGTTATCATGCCAATATTTTGTATGAACCATTAGATAAAAGACAGCTCTATGCCATGCTTGATACGCAAAAACGCAACGCCCCGAGTGGCGTTCAAGAGCCGCGATGGAAGGGCGTGACCGTCTTGGCTGTCGATGACCATCTGCCGAACTTACTGGTGCTTGATGCGCTACTAAGTGAACTTGGCATCCATGTCATTACCGCCAGCAGCGGTTTTGATGCCATAGAAATCATCAGTAAACAGCAAACTAAGCATATCAAAACTGCTAAAGCTGACAGCCAAAGTCTGTCGAAAAAGACCCAAATATCTAAAGCCGAAGCGCGTGATGATGCTAGTAAATCAGCGGTTAATCCATTACATCTTGACGATGCTACGACAGATGATAAAGGCAATGCGACGCACAAAAACAGTATCGATTTGATATTTATGGATATTCAAATGCCGCGTATGTCAGGGCATGAAGCAGCGCGGCAAATCCGTAATATCGAAACATCTGATCATCATATTCCGATTATCGCCTTAACGGCCCATGGTTTAGCCGATGAGCGCGATAAGCTGATTGCAAGCGGCATCAACGACTATGTTGGCAAACCCATTAGCCAGCCACAGTTGCTACAAGTGCTGCAAAAATGGCTTGGCCGTACCGACTCAGTGCCGCCATTAACCACCATTCATAGCGATAACTTATACAGCTCTGACTTGCATAGCTCTAATTTGCCTAGCTCTGACCTACAAAGTGAGGTGAATCAAAACGCCTTGACGTCTTATGCAGATGTGACAACCCCAACTTATCCTTTGCTCAAAGATAACGAGGATAGTCGTATCGCCAATGCCAGTGCTGTTGCTAAAGTGAAGAGTCCGGCAAAAATTACCCGACCCTTATCATTAAAGAAAATCCGCGATGACTATTTGCGTGACAGTCAGCCGCGTGAAGAATATAGACGCGAGACGCCGCGCGAAACCCAACCACGTTACGAGAAGCCACGCTATGAAAAGCCACACTATGAGAATCTGCATTATCAAGGGCAGGGGCAAGTACCATTGGCTTATCCGCCTTATCAAATGTCAGAGCATGCTAAAGATGAACAAGCAGTAAATACCGCACACGGGCAAAATAATACGGATATGGGCGCAAATACCCTTGATACCTCGGAGATTTTAAATTGGCAAGATGCGTTGACGCGCTCAGCCAATAAACCCGATTTGGCTGCCAAGCTCATCATCATGATGCTCGATACCATCAATGATGAAAAGCAAGCGTTGATGCAGGCTTGGGAGAGCCGTAACCGCAGTGCGCTGGCGCAAATTGCCCATCGTATCTTAGGTGGCAGCCGTTATACCGGCGTGCCGCAGCTACGTCAAGCCAGCCAAGACTTAGAAGATAAATGCTTATTAAATATTCAACATACCACGCCGGCTCAATTTGCGATGTTAGAGCCTTATTATGACGCGTTATTGACGGCGTTAAACAATCTACAAACCCTCGATTTATCGGCGTATCCGCAGCTTAATTATCATCGTCTAAGTGAAAATGATATGACGTGGAAAATGATTTAAAGCGGATAATCATAAAACCGCTGAGGCTAAACGATACCCTAGCAGTCAGTTATTAATAAGGAAGGGCGAGTGCAAGGCTGTTAATATTAAACGGATTAACAAACTCTCTAAGTGTTTTATTTATTATTAAGGATGATTATGCACGCTATTGCCACGTATCAGTATGAGACATTACAAGTCAGCGCCACTGACAATATAATAACGGTGACCATCAATCGACCGGAAAAAAAGAACGCTATGAGTTTTAAAGTGGTGCAAGAGTTAATCGCGGTCGCCGGTCGAATCAGTAAAGATAAAACGGTACGTGCGGTGATTCTTAATGGCGCAGAGGGCACGTTTTGTGCTGGTATCGATTTGGGCGATTTAAACCATCCTAAGAATCAAGCGTTTGCGCTATGGGAACTTATTAAACCTTGGCAAAGTCTCTTTCAACGCGTCTGTTTGGTTTGGCGTGATGTGCCTGTGCCAGTGATTGCGGTTTTAGAAGGTTACTGTATTGGCGCAGGCTTACAACTGGCGCTGGCTTGTGATGTGCGTATTAGCCATCCTGAGTGTAAATTGTCGATTATGGAAGCCAAGTGGGGGCTAGTTCCTGACATGGGCATAACGCAATCAGGGTTTGGTGTCGTACGCGCTGATGTCTTAAAGGAGCTGGCAATGACCGCGCGTACCTTCAATGCCGAGGAAGGCAAAGCGCTTGGCTTGGTCAGCCATTGTAGTGAAACGCCACTTGAGCGAGCGCAAAAGCTTGCCGCCGAGTTTGCTGAGCGCTCACCCGATGCGGTGCTAGCAAGCAAACGCGTTATCAATGCCATGTTTGACCAGCCAGCTACCACGCTATATAAAGAAAAATTTTGGCAACTAAAAATGATGTTTGGTCGCAACCGTAAACTGGCACTTAGAAAAGCTAAGCAAGCCAGTACCGCTTTTGGCAAACGTCAATTCCGTTAAAAAATCAGCCATATTTTGCAACTGTATTTGAATGAGATAGGAATATTTTACTCACATCAAGCATCTATTGAATTACAAGCAGATAGTGCAATATAGCACTATCTGTTTTTTTATCTGTTTACGTTGCTGCTTGTTCGTAGACGGTATTTTTAAAAGGCTTGTTCTGTAATAAAAGTCGATTAAAATTACCCAACAAACCACGTATCAATAATAAAATAAACCTTTCTCTATCATATGGTCTCATTATGTCTGCTCCAAAACCCTCCCTGCCCAATAAACCCAATGCTGCTGACCGAGTGCGCTCTGCTGATTTGCCCGTTGCATGGATTATGATGCTTGGGCTTATCGTGGCAGTCGGGCCATTATCGATTGATATGTATTTGCCAGCATTGCCGTCGATGGCAGAGGATTTTGGCGTATCGACGGCGTTCATGGCCAACTCTGTGCCAGCCTATTTCTTAGGTCTGGTTTTTGGTCAGCTGTTTTATGGCCCTTTTAGTGATCGCGTCGGTCGCGTCAAACCGTTATATATGGGCATGACCTTATATGTGATTGCTTCGATTGTTTGTGCGACGACCGATAATGAATACGTATTGTTTGTCGGTCGAACCTTTCAGGCGCTCGGCGCGTGCGTGGGAGCGGTTGTGACGCGGGCGGCAATACGTGATCGCCTGACAGCCAAACAAACCGCCAAAGCTTTTTCTATTATGATATTGGTCATGGGCTTAGCGCCGATATTAGCGCCATCGCTTGGTGCTTTATTTTTAAAGTTCTTTAGTTGGCATTCTATTTTTTGGTTTTTAGCGGCTTTTGGGGCGTTAAATTTATTACTGACCAAGTTTTTCTTCTTTGAAACCTTGACTGAAGAAAACCGTAATGTGCGTCCTGCCAAAGAAGTGCTCAGTCAATATTGGGATTTATTAAAAGACCCGACCTTTAACTATCCCGCGATAGGCGGTGGATTATTAATGGGTGCAATGTTTGTCTATATCAGCTCAGCTTCTGAATTAATCATGGATACCTATGGCGTCTCAGCCACCCATTTTGGTTGGTTATTTGGCATGAATGCGGCAGGGTTCGTAGGTTTGACCCAGCTGAATCAGTGGCTGACCAATCGTTTTCGTATCTTAAGTATCTTACGTTTTGGCGCGATGATGCAAGTCATCTCAGCTGCGGCACTGTTTGTAACCGGTATTATTTTTGGTACGGATGCATGGTTACCGCTGGTTTTAGCCTGTATTTTCTTTTGTATTGCGGGCTTGGGTCTGACGCAACCAAACGCCTCGGCCATTGCCCTTGCTTTTCAAAAACGCCGTGCGGGTATGGCCAGTGCTTTGCAAGGCTCGTTGATGTTTTCGGTCGGTATTTTTGGCGGTTTATTATTAAACTTATTCCCTCTTAATCCCGTGTTAAAAATCGGTATTGCACTCTTTGTCCTGATGAGTTTGGGTGCGTATTTAATTTGGCAGATAGACCGTGATTTGGATTTGGATACTGCGGAGTGATTGAAGGGTAGCGATGCATAATAGCGCTAGCAGTCGCTAAGCGTTATATGGTAAAATACAGCCCAGCTATTTTTATCATTCAGTATTATTCTGAACTTTCAAATCATAGCTCAATTTTTAAATCAACCCATCAAACAATGACACACACATCATGGCAAAAAATTGCTGGGTGTTTGGCGACTTGATTAATTTGCAAAAAGTTAGTGCCGTTGCAATAAACGTTAAACATTAACCGTTAGCAAATGCGTGTCGCTAGATAGGCAGTTTTTGTGATGTGGAGGCATAACCCAACCAATAGGAATTTCACATGGCTTCAAACAATCCAACCAAAATCGAAATGCGCGACTTATTACAAGCCGGCGCTCACTTTGGTCACCAAACACGTTTTTGGAATCCAAAAATGGGTCCATACATCTTTGGCGCCCGTAACAAGATTCACATCATCAACTTAGAGCACACAGTAAAAGCGTTTAACGAAGCATTGACTTACGTAAACGGCCTAGCTGCTAAGAAAAACAAAGTATTATTCGTCGGTACTAAGCGCGCAGCAAGCGGCGTTATCCGTGAGCAAGCACAACGCGCTGGCATGCCATACGTTGACCATCGCTGGTTAGGTGGTATGTTGACTAACTGGAAGACCCTACGCCAGTCAATCAATCGCCTAAAAGAGCTTGAAAAACAATCTGAAGACGGTACTTTTGCTAAGCTGACTAAGCGTGAAGCATTAGAGCGTACTCGTGATATGGAAAAACTTGAGCGTTCATTGGGCGGTATCAAAGACATGGGCGGCCTACCTGACGCTATCTTCGTCGTCGACGTAGACCATGAAGCAATCGCTATCAAAGAAGCTAAAAATCTAGGTATCCCAGTTATCGGTATCGTTGATACCAACTCAAACCCAGATAACGTTGATTACATCATTCCAGCTAACGATGACGCTATCCGTGCTGTGACTTTGTATGTGACTTCTATTGCTGATGCGATTATCGCTGGTAAAGAATACGCACAAACTCAAGCAGGCGGTAAAGCTGACCAAGCACAAGACGCTGAGCAAGCTCCTGCTACTGAAGCGGCAGCTGACGTGAAAACTGAAGAAGCAGCGACTCCAGCAGAGTAATGGCTAAGCGATAAGGTTTAACTTTGTAAGGATGCCTTGATAGTTTAACTACTAGCAGCCATATAAGGTTATTAATCGCATAAAGTTTATGAAAATCTATAATAGGCATGATGTAGTTTTACTCGTCATGCCTTATTATTAGCGCGCCGAGCATCACTGACTTATTGCCAGAATGTCAGCGCGTTTAGATATCGTGCACTCCCTTACATAACAATACTCACCTACATCATAAAAGGTAACTCTTATGTCAGAAGTAAAAATATCTGCCAAAATGGTAAAAGAATTGCGTGACCGTACTGGTCTTGGCATGATGGAATGCAAAAAAGCGTTAGAAGAAGCAAACGGCGATGTCGAAGTTGCCATTGATAACCTACGTAAATCTGGTCAAGCGAAAGCGGCTAAAAAAGCAGGTAACATCGCAGCTGACGGCGCTATCATCATCGCTCAAGGTGACAACAAAGCATTCTTGCTAGAAGTAAACTGCCAAACTGACTTCGTTGCAAAAGATGAAAACTTCACTGCATTTGCAGAAAAAGTGGCCAATCTTGCCCTAGAAAACAATGTCACTGACGTTGCTGCTATCTCTGAATTGTCTTATAGCGATGATCAAACCGTTGAAGAAGCGCGTGTATCTTTAGTACAAAAAATCGGTGAAAACATTCAAATTCGCCGCGTTGAAGTACTAGAAGGCGCAAATATCGCTGCGTACCGTCACGGCCTACGTATCGGTGTGGTCGTATCTTATGAAGGCGGCAGCGAAGAAACTGGTAAAAACCTTGCCATGCACATTGCAGCGTTCAACCCAGTTGCAGTAGATGACGAAAGCGTAGATGCTGATGTACTAGCACGCGAAAAAGACATCATCGAAGCCAAAGCGAAAGAATCTGGCAAGCCTGACAATATTGTTGAAAAAATGATCGAAGGTGGTTTGCGCAAATACCTAGACGAAGTAACCTTACTACGTCAACCATACGTTATGGACAATGAGAAAAAAGTTGGTGACGTATTAAAATCTGAAGGCGTAAAAGTTCTTGGTTTCAAACGTTTAGAAGTTGGCGAAGGCATCGAGAAGAAGCAAGAAGACTTTGCTGCTGAAGTTGCTGCCACGCAAGCGGCGAACAAGTAAGCTTTAAATCGTATAGAGCACATCATATAGATATTAAAAAGCCCGTTATATATTAACGGGCTTTTTTGTGTCTGTAACTTTTAAAAGCTAAGTATTTTAAAGGTTCATTTATTTATTTTTAGGCTACTTATTCTCAGGTTACCTGCAACTACCAGCTTAAACGTCAATATTAACGTAACGCTAAATAAGCGGAATTGGCATAGCTGGCGCTGTTACCATTACTACTGGTACCGTAACTGACGTTTTGCACGCCGCCGCCATTGGTAGTGCCCGTAGCGTTATTGGCATTCATGGTATTACCCGATAGCGCTGAGTCGTTCTTATATAAGCTATGATAGCGGCTCATGACGCTTTTGACATAGTTGCGCGTTTCTTTAAACGGCGGTATGCCATTGTATTTATCGACGTTCCCTTCACCAGCATTATAACCTGCCACCGCAAACTCGACGTTATTATTAAAACGTTTCATCAGCCAAGCGATATATTTCGCTGATCCTTCGATATTATCAGCAGGATTCCACGGATTACTGACATTAAAGCGGCGCGCCGTTGCTGGCATCAGCTGCATCAAGCCTTGGGCGCCAACAGGTGAGCGTGCATTGGGATTAAACGCCGATTCCGTATGCATCATGGCTTTCATAAGGCCAGGATCGATACCATGACGGGCAGCCGAGGCGCGGATATAACTGTCGTAAGAGTTACGGCTGCCGCTACTACTCGCCGTGCTGCTACCGTAATCATTGCTATAGCTGCTGCCCGCATTGTAGGCGCTTGAATCTTTATAGTAGGTGGTTTTTACTTTTTTATTAAATTTATCAAAATTACCGCTAGGATTGACGTTGGTAAGCAGAACTTGGCCGCTCTTGTCTTTATAAATATACATGTTTCCCGCTTGAGCGGCGATAGGTAGGCTAGATAAAGCAATGGCAGAGAGTAAAAGGGGTGACAAGCAGCGCGTCAGTAAAGGGGCAATAGTTATCATAGGTTTATCACTTTTTATTAAGTAAGAGCAAATTGCTTTGCCTATAAGCGCGTAAGGTTGCGCATCAAAGCGGTTATCGCGTCTGTAGGATCTTATAGCGCTCAAATAGGCTACCTACAAATTCACGTCTAACAAAACCACTTGCAATAGATACAAAAAATAATAGTTGCTTACTATAACACAAAATAAGTTTTTGCCACATCTGAATGCGTGCACGCGACGTCAAAAATCCATTTATTTTGTAAAAAAGCTGAATAAAATCAAGATAGTAATAAAATAAAGATGATTAATTGGTATATAACAGCAAGGCTTAAGACTTGATTTTTGCTATGAAGGGAATTAGCGAACCACGTTAAAAATACTATCAAATACAATTCATATAGGCGAAAAAGCCCAACAAGAAGGATGGGCTTTAGGAGTTTTAAACGGAAGGTAAAATATTTTAAACCGATAAGGCACTGATAAAAATAGGTACCCAGACAGCGGTAACTAAGCCATTAACCGCTAGGCCAAAGGCGGCATAGCGTCCGGCAGTGTGGCTGATTTGCCATGCTTCTACAGTACCAAAAGCATGTGCTGCTAAGCCAAGCGCGAGACCTTTGGCGCGGTCGTCATCAATACCGCGAAATAAAAAGCGCGCTAAGGTTCCACCGATTAGACCTGAAACGATAATGATTAAGTTTGCTAATGCCAGCGGTGCTTTAATCAAATCGGCGACGCTCAGACCAATTGGTGTGGTCACCGAGCGCGTCGCAAATGCCAAAATGGTCTCATGGCTAAGCGAAAATAAATAGGCCAGTGACATGGGTAGCAAGGCGCCAACCACGCTTGCCAGTGCCACAATCATGGTTAGCTTTTTAACTGGTAAACCTTTAAAGTTCATCGCGGCCAATGGCACGGCCAATAATACTGTCACATAGCCTAATAAATGATCAAATACCGGTTTTGCCACGCTGTAATAATGATTGTAATCCCATTGCAAAATGAATAAAAATAGCAGTACTAAGACCAAAGCGGTGATGACCATCGGCAACCATGACAGCTTGCGCGCAAGGACACGGGCAATAACGTGGGCGGCCAAGGTTAATGCTATCGCAGCAAGGGTTGCGCTAAACACACTATCAAAACTCATAACGTTGCCTTATTAACAGAGCTTAATGCTGTCCCTTGTGCTTGTTGGTCATATTCATATTGTCATCATGACTGCCATCTGTATTATCGCTATTATTAAGCGAGCGATTGGCAAGGATAGCTAGTCCCCAAAGCGGAATAAGGGTGCTGACAATCATGGTCAGCATCACGCCCCAAAACTCATCACCTAGCGCAAATAGCAATAAACCTGCACCAGCAGAAACGGGCAAAAAAGCAAACCCACTATCGACCAGTAAGGTGTTGCTTGCTTGGGTTAGCCAATGCGGTAGCCCTTTTATGACTCGCCAAACAATTAAAATGATAAACATCGTTAACAGGCCGACGATATTGGCCGCTTTTTCAATGCCCGCCCATTGGCAGACAACGACTGCTAACTCACGAACCACCACGACCATAATCAGCGTCAATATTAGCCCCATCCATAAAGGCGTGTTAGAAGTAGAGGTAGAGCTCATAAGTAATCCTAGCCAAGTCGGGTATAAAAAGGGAAATATGCTAAAAGAGAGAGCTTAACGCCAGTGTGTTAACAAAAGCATGTCAATAAAAGCATTTCAGCAAAAGCTGATTATATAGGCAGTAGCCATACTAATAAAGCCTAAGCGCTGATTGCTGCTATTAAGCTGTTGCTAAATGTCTCGTATAGTGAGTGAAAAGTCATAACAATATAGCACGCACTGCTGATATCAATTTTTCTTGCTTGCTGTGCCTGCGCAGACAGAGGCTACAAAAAACTGATATCAGCAATACCGTAGTGTTTTTAGGATATTTTGACTATATCATAAATGTCCATTACCCCTTATATGCTACAAATATAAAAAAGGACGCCATCATTTGATAACGTCCTTTTTAACTTCACCCAGATTAAATAACTTTTGACGACGTTATTTAACTTTGCGAGTTAGATTCTTCTGTAGCAGAATTTAATGCTTCAAATTCAGCAAAGGCATCTTCTTCCTCTGCCGTTAAAGACGCGGCCGCATCTATACTCTCATCTTTTTGCTCAAACTCTTCAAGTATCGGCATTAGTAGTGTGGCTTGGGCTAATGGCAATACATCTAACGGCTTTAGATTGGCTTGTCCCAATAGCTGTTTGAGCCTATCACTTGGCAAGCGAATGGTTAGGCGCTCATGACCGTTATCGTCATAGCTTTCTTCCAAAATGACGCCAAGCTCGTACAAGGTATTTTTAAATTGACCGGCATTATACGGTAGGGTCAAATCAAAAGTAGTTAAGTTGCCCGTCAATAATTGCTGTACAGCAAGCGACAACTCTTCCATGCCTAGGTTTTGGCGCGAAGAAACATATACCCGATTAGGCTGACCTTCTTTCGCATAACCAATGTGCGCCGGCTCATCGGTCAAGTCAATTTTATTATAAACATTCAGTACAGGCACATCGTTGTCAATCTCAGCAAGGACGTTTTTCACCGCTTGAATTTGCTCGTGCATGTCTTCGCTCGATGAGTCGATGACATGCAGTAGTAAGTCGGCTTCTAGTGTCTCTTCTAAGGTTGCATGGAACGACTCGACCAACTCATGTGGCAAATGACGGACAAATCCCACGGTATCGACCAAAACCACGCGGCCAACTCCTTGCCAGTCAAGACGGCGCAAGGTCGGGTCAAGGGTGGCAAATAATTGGTCGGCGGCATAAATATTTTCATCGACCAAGCGGTTAAACAAAGTTGATTTGCCAGCATTGGTATAACCGACGAGCGAGATGGTCGGGACGTCTGATTTTTGCCGACGCGCTCGACCTTGGGCACGGGTTTGGCGTACTTTTTCCAGTTTATTTTTCAGCTGATTGACACGCACTTGTAATAAGCGGCGATCCGTTTCCAGCTGAGTTTCACCGGGTCCACGTAGACCAATACCCCCTTTTTGGCGCTCCAAATGCGTCCAACCACGCACCAATCGTGTCGATAAGTGGTTTAACTGCGCAAGCTCAACCTGCAGTTTACCTTCGTAAGTACGGGCGCGCTGGGCAAAAATATCCAAAATTAAGCCGGTGCGGTCAAGCACGCGGCATTGTACCAAAGCTTCGATATTACGCTCTTGCGATGGCGATAAATTGTGATTGAAAAGTACGATATCAGCGTCGTATTCGCGCACCAATTCTGCTATTTCTTGTGCTTTACCGCTACCAACGAAGTATTTGGCATCAGGACGCGCACGCGAGCCTGTAACCAACGCCAAACGGTCAGCGCCCGCTGAGTCTGCAAGTAGCTCAAATTCATTTAGATCATCGGGATCTTGAATTTGGCGGATGTCTAAATGGACGATAATGGCGCGCTCGCCACCTTCATGTCTTTCAAAATATTCCAAAGAGTATCACCTATTATTAAAGTAGATAAATCGCTATGACCGCTTCAATGAGTATCGATATAGCGTTCATATGACCCTCTATATGTGGTCTTATCATTTGATATTAAAGCGTATGTGCGCAATTAGCTACGTCTTTATGTTACAGCGTTTAAGGGTACATATTTTTATCTATAAAGATTTTAAGCTGAGACTATTAACAAAAGCCACTCATAATTCAGTGTACAAGTCATCACTGAGTAAATAAATTTTGTTATACTCATTGCCCTTGTTTACGAGATATAATCATACGTTTTTTAGGCAGCACTCTTTTAAGCATTAAGCTTTTTTAGCACTAAGATGTAATAAAGCATTTTTAACCCATAAGTTTTTAACCACGAGGGACACAGATGAGCCAATCTAAGTCAGGCTTTTCACTCAAACAGCAGTTAGGTCGCGGCAAACAGATCGCTGGCATGACCACCACCATCGCTGGCGGATTGCGCGCCGCCCAGCGTATCGGTGCCTTTAAACAGCCACCGCGCGAAAAGCTGCCGCGCTATATTCAAGCGTTTTGCCGAAAAATGGCCGGCTCGTTTGGCGTGCAGGTCGTGGCAGTCGAGCGCGTAGAGCAGCATCACGGTCTATGGGTGTCTAACCATGTATCGTGGATGGATATTCCGGTAGTGGGGACGCTAAGCCCTGCTTTTTTCTTATCAAAGGCAGAAATTGGCGATTGGCCAATCTTTGGTAAGCTTGCGCATGCCGCAGGGACGGTATTTATCGAGCGCGGTTCCGGTGATGCGGGCACAGTCGCTACCCAAATTGCCAATTTTTTAACCAAAGGTTTTTCGGTTATCTTTTTCCCAGAAGCGACCACCACCGATGGTAAAAAAATCAAACGTATCCACGGCACTTTGCTGCAAGCGGCAATAGATGCTGACGTCCCAGTACGCCCACTGGTGATTGCATATGTCAATAAAGATGGCACGTTAAGTGAGGCGCTGCCTTATTATGGCAAAATGACGATGAAAGATAGCCTAAAAAAGGTGCTTGATAGTAAAGATGTGACGGCTTTTGTCTTACCGCTTGAGCCGATAGATCCTAAAGGGTTGAATAAAAGTCAGCTGACCGATTTGTTACAAGCGCATATGCAAGAAGGCTTGGCTGAACTGCATTCACGGGTTTTAACGAAAGCTGCCAAACCTTAAGCAAGTATAAAACTGCTTGAAAGATAAACGCTTTAATAGAAAAAGTAGTAGCAGAAAAGTAGTCATAAAAAAGGCGCCAATCTTAGTCACCCATACTAACGATTGGCGCCTTTTTCTTTGCTATACCAATACCTGAACGTCAGGTTATTGAAAGCTGAACAATATCAATCTATGACCACGTAATGTTATGGCGACGGATTAGGGTGCTGGGTATGTATCGCCTCAATCGCTTTTAGCACATCTGCGCTTAAGGTGACATTGATACTATCGATATTTGATTGCAGCTGCTGAGTGGTGGTTGCGCCGATGATATTACTGGTGACAAACGAGCGCGAATTGACAAAGGCCAATGCCATTTGCGCCATATCCAAACCGGCTTCGGCAGCGATTTTGGCGTATTGAGCGGTGGCGGCTTTTGCTTCGTCATTGGTATAGCGAGCAAAGCGGTCATACATCGTCAGACGCGCGCCTGCAGGACGTTTACCATCAAGGTATTTGCCAGATAAAACCCCAAAGCCGAGCGGCGAGTAAGCAAGTAAACCAACATTTTCACGATGGGCAATCTCTGCCATGCCAACTTCATATAGGCGATTGAGCAAACTATAAGGATTTTGCACCGTGATAGGCGCGATTAAACCATTTTTATCCGCTTCCCACAGATAGCGCATCAGACCCCAAGCGGTATCGTTTGATAGACCATAAGCACGAATGCGACCTCTTTTGATCTCGTCATTTAGTGCTTGGATGGTTTCTAAAAAAGGCGTCAAATCATCCAGCGACTGCGCTGCCATCTCTTCACTATAACCGCGCTGGCTAAAAAAGTTCGCTTGCCGTTCAGGCCAATGCAACTGATAAATATCAATATAATCGGTTTGCAAACGCTCAAGATTGCCATCGATAGCACTACTGATTTGCGCAGCTGTATAACGCGTCTGACCATCGCGTAAAAAATCCATCGGTGAGATTTTGCTAGCAAGAATGACCTTGTCGCGCTGTTTGGTTTTATTAAACCAGGTGCCCATAAAGCGTTCGGTATCGCCTTGCTTGTCTTTATCAGGCGGCGACGGATACATTTCAGCGGTATCCCAAAAATTCACGCCTGCACTAAGCGCCATGTCCATCTGGGCATGCGCGTCGCTTTCGCTATTCTGCTGCCCCCAGGTCATCGTCCCTAAGCAAATTTTGGAGACTTTTTCATTCAGTTGCGGCAGTGTTTGATATTGCATCTGTTTATCCCTGTTTTTATTCTCAATAAGGTTTTATTCTAAAGCCGTTTTTTATACTACATCAGCTTGATACCTGTGACGCCCGGCGGGGTGACTTGGAATATTTTTACTTTAAACAGTACCGATTGACCAGCAAGCGGATGGTTAAAGTCGACTTCGACTTCGTCGTCATCAATGGCGCTAATGGTACCGGGCAGGGTGTTTTTGCCTTTATCTTCAAACTCGACCAACATTCCGATTTCAGGATTGTCAGCGACTAAGGCAAATTGGGTGCGGCTAAAATGCTGAATGTTATCAGGGTTCCACTCACCAAATGCTTGCTCAGGCTCAAGGTGGGCGGTGCGTGTATCGCCAGCGCGTAGGTTCATCAGCACTTGCTCAAAACCCGGTAAAAAGCTCTCATCGCCAACGGTCAGCGTCACTGGCTCGTCGCGGTTAAAGGTTGAATCAATCACCGTACCGTTTTCGAGCGATACTTCAAAATGCAGCTTTACAAGGCTGCCGTGGGTGATGCGAATGTCTTCGTTGGGAGTGATAAATTGGGAGTCGGTCATAGTAAAAGCCACCTATTGCGAGTTATAGAATAATTATAAATCTGTTTAAAAATAATGTCAGAAATGATAAGTCATCTCATAAAGGTTGTAAGCCTAAATAGTGTAACGCAAATAGTGTAATATATTTGATGAATCTAAGGGAGAGCGACGTATTTATGGCAAAACCGATGGCACATAAACAACAAGGTCATATCAAAAAATGGCAAGACGATAAAGGTTTTGGTTTTATCGAAACTGCGGCCGGAGAGTCGGTATTCTTTCATGTTAGTGCGTTTAAAGCCCAGCGTCGCCCTGAAGTTGGCGAGCAAGTGGTTTTTACAATGGGGCAAGACAATCAGGGGCGCCTGCAAGCAAAGGACGTGCAAGAACTTAGCTTTGTACAACAAAAAATGGCGCAAAAGAATCAGAAAATCCGTCAGCGAAACCACAAACGCAGCGCCCAAGCAGAATTTGAAGCGGGACAAAAGAAACGCTTGTTCCTTGGTATTGGTTTTTATGGGGTTTTAATTTTATTGGCGGTCATGAATAAGCTAAGCTGGCTAGTGGTTGCTTGGTATGCGGTATTAGGCGTCATTACCTATAGCATGTATGCCAAAGACAAAGCCGCTGCCCAAAGTGGCGACTGGCGTACGCCTGAGTCAACGCTGCATCTGTTAAGTACGCTTGGCGGTTGGGTTGGGGCGCTGGTCGCACAAACCTATTTACGTCATAAGTCACAAAAGCCTGAGTTTCGTATTGCGTATTATTTGACCGTCATTATTAATTTGGCAGGGTTGTTATTTATTATGGTAAACGGTGGCGACTTAACGGGGTTAAAAGCATTGTTCTAAGCGTGTTTTACTTTTAAGACTGCTCTAATATTCGCTCATAAACCGCTGCATCGCTGGCTGAAAAGCAGCAAAAAATGACTTCACGAATTGAAAGCTCAGACGTTTCGCCTAAACTATTCTGTAGATAATCTTTTACCGTACCCACAGCAATTTGCGCTGCTTTTTCGATTGGGTAGCCATATACGCCGGTACTGATAGATGGAAAAGCAATGCTGCTTAGATTGTTTTCAACTGCTAAGTCCAGTGAGTTTCGATAACAGCTGGTGAGTAGCTCTGGCTCGTGACGATTGCCACCATGCCAAACAGGACCGACCGTATGAATCACATACTGGCAAGGTAGCTTAAACGCTGGACTGATTTTGGCATCACCTGTCTGGCAACCATTCAAGGTACGACAATACGCCAATAACTCACGTCCAGCTGCCCGATGTATTGCACCATCGACACCGCCGCCACCAAGTAAGCTTGAATTGGCCGCATTGACAATCGCATCAACATTTAAGATGGTGATATCGGCTTGCAGCACTGACAAAGTCACAGTGTGCTTATTATTTTCATTAGCAGCAGAAATTTGCTTTTGAGCAATAGGTTTTTTTTGTTGATTAGATGTTTGACTAGGAGACTTTTGATTATCAGACATGGCAGCACCCTTTTTATATTGAACTTAATATACTTTAGCGTTTTTAGCGTCACTCGACTATATCGCTTACGTTATCAATAATCTTTAATATACTATCTCTCAAAAAAGGCGCAAAAAAATAGGCTACCGATTTGATAGCCTATTTGCAAAGTCATTGTATTTATATCATTTAAGCATCACGCTTTTTTTCTAAAAACAGCATATCAATAACAATCAGCGCCACACCAATACAAATACCAATATCGGCAATATTAAAGATTGGATAATGCCAAACGTCGGCGTAATGCACGTGAATAAAATCAATCACGTGACCATGGAGCAAGCGGTCAATCAGGTTGCCAAGAGCGCCGCCAAGCACCAGAGCCAAACCAAACGATAACAGCTTGGCTTTACGCGGTGCTTTGACGAGATAGACGATTAAAAATAGCGACATTACGAGTGCCAGTCCGGCAAAAAACCATTTTTGCCAACCTGCTTGGTCTGCTAAAAAACTAAACGCCGCGCCATAGTTATAAGCAAGCGTCCAATTTAAAAACGGCTCAATCACGGGCACAGGCTCAAGGAAATTGAGATTGGTTTCAGCCAACCATTTCGTCCACTGGTCAATGATAAGCACAGCAAGCGCCAGCAAGTACCATATAAAGGCGCGACTGCCATTAGCGACCATTTTTGGCGTTTTCTTCAGACGACCTTTAGGCGTGGTTGAGCTACCTGTAGTCGCATGCGCAGGCGTAGGCGAGTTATCGACCTCAACCTGCGGCTGCTTATTTTCAGGTGAGTCAGGCGTTAGGTTAGGCATAATGGCGCACCTCGCCGTCGCCTGCGACGTTGGTCACGCAGCGCGCGCATAGTTCAGGATGTGCCGCGTCTGTACCGATATCATCACGGATATGCCAGCAGCGTACGCATTTAGTGCCCGTCGCAGCGCTGACGTCAATTACTAAATCACCCGATGCGTCTTCATTTTCATTGCTATCGGCTTTTGCGTTGGCTTTATCAGCAGGCGCGGCGCTCATTGGTTTTAACGTTGCGCTACTGGTAATCAGGACAAAGCGCAGCTCTTCGCCAAGCTTGGCTAAGCTGTCATACATCGCACTGTCAGCATATAAATCAACGCCGGCTGATAAGTTAGCATTGATGATTTTTTCACCGCGCGCGGTTTCGATATGTTTATTAACGCTATCTTTTGCTTGCATGATACGTTGCCAGTCGTCGCTACTGATGGCGCTAAGCTCAAACGCTGGGAACTCATACCATGCTTCGGTAAACACGTAGCCTGCGTCAGTGCCGTTTTTACCTTGCAATACTTCCCACGCTTCTTGGGCAGTGAATGACAAGATTGGCGTAATCCAGCGAATCAACGCATGAGCGATATGATAAATCGCCGTTTGCGCAGAGCGACGCGGCTGTCCATCAGTTTGGGTCGTGTACTGACGGTCTTTGATAATATCGAGATAAAAGCTACCCAAGTCTTGCGAGCAAAACGCGGTGATATGCTGGGTGACTTGGTGAAAGTCCATCGCATCATAAGCGCTGATGATTTGCGCTTGTACCGTCTGCGCGCGCTCAATGATAAATTTATCAAGGCTAACCAGCTCATTAATATCAACGCTGTTGGTCGCTGGATCAAAGTCATCGGTATTGGCAAGTAAGAAGCGTAGCGTATTACGAATGCGGCGATACTGGTCGGTTGCACCTTTGAATGAGGCTTTACTCGCCGCCATCTCATAGCGATAGTCAACAGAGGCTACCCACAGTCGTAATAAGTCAGCACCGAGAGTATTAAAGACATCTTGCGGCTCAAAGCCTTTTGTATTACCGAGAGACTTAGATAGTTTGCGACCATTGGCATCAATCGTAAAACCATGAGTCAATACTTGCTTAAACGGTGGACGACCGTACATGGCTTCTGACGTCAATAAAGAGGTCTGGAACCAACCGCGATGCTGATCCGAACCTTCAAGATACATATCGGCAGGATTGGTCAGCTCATCGCGCTGCTCAAGGACGGCAAAATGCGTCGTTCCTGAGTCAAACCAAACGTCTAGCGTATCGGTTGCTTTATCATAGTCTGCCGCTTCCGCCCCTAAAAAGTCTTCACAGCTGGCATCGAACCAAGCTTCAACGCCGCCTGCAGCGATTTTTTTCGCGGCCACTTCCATCAGCTCTAGCGTATTTGGATGCAGCTCGCCGGTTTCTTTATGAGTGAAAAAGGTAATCGGCACGCCCCACGTACGCTGGCGTGAGATACACCAATCTGGGCGACCGGTCATCATGGCTTCAATGCGGTTTTGTCCCCAAGCTGGCGTCCAATTGACCGAAGGAATATCAGCAAGCGCACGCTCACGTAAGCCTTTGGTTTCCATACTGATAAACCACT
The DNA here is from genome assembly GCF_002439405.1 of Psychrobacter sp. UBA6291. Taxonomy (NCBI): domain Bacteria; kingdom Pseudomonadati; phylum Pseudomonadota; class Gammaproteobacteria; order Moraxellales; family Moraxellaceae; genus Psychrobacter; species Psychrobacter sp. UBA6291. The sequence continues at coordinate 53,281 of NZ_DJUD01000068.1, forward strand.
GCGGGGTGGCGCGGAAAATAATCGGCGACTTATGACGCCAGCAATGCGGATAGCTGTGCTCGATTTTGGTATGGTTGATTAAATGGCCGTTATCATGCAGTGCTGCAATGATTTGCGGATTGGCTTTATAGATATGCTCACCGGCAAATACCGCCGCGCTGTCTAGATAAACGCCCGTTCCACTGACTGGGTTTTCAACCGGCAAGTTATATTTCAGGCCAACGATATAATCGTCAAGACCATGCCCCGGTGCGGTATGGACGAGGCCAGTACCGCTATCCGTGGTTACGTGCTCACCTAGGATTAGCGGCACTTGACGCTCGCTAATCAATGGATGCTGGGCGCGCAGACCTTCAAGCTCGCGTCCTGAAACGGTAGCTAAGATGCCATCGTTAGTCAGTTTAAACTCGCTTAATGCGCTTTCAACCAAGTCAGTGGCTAATAAGAAGTTACCTTTGGCAGTTGCGACCACGCTATAGTCATGCTCAGGGTGTACCGAGATGGCTTGGTTTGCTGGTAACGTCCAAGGGGTTGTCGTCCAGATAATTGCGGCGATGTTACCTTCAATGCCGCTTAATGCTGCAACCTTGTCGGTATCTAAGACGTCAAAGCTCACATAAATAGCATCAGAGACTTTATCTTGGTATTCCACTTCAGCTTCTGCTAGCGCAGAGCTACAATCCAAGCACCAGTTGACTGGCTTCATGCCGCGGGTGACGTGGCCGTTGTCATAAATTTTAGCAAGCGCGCGTACGATATTAGCTTCTTGATGGAAGTTCATTGTCAAATAAGGATTGTCCCAATCACCAAACACGCCCAGACGTTTAAAGTCTGCCTTTTGTAGCTCAATCTGGGTACTTGCATACTCGCGGCATAGACCACGGAATTCAGTTGCCGAGACTTTTTGACCGACTTTACCAACTTTGGCTTCGACCTTTTGCTCGATAGGCAGACCGTGACAATCCCAACCCGGCACATAAGGCGCATCAAAGCCTGACAAGGTTTTTGACTTGACGATAATGTCTTTTAACACTTTATTGACCGCGTGACCTAAGTGAATCTGGCCATTGGCGTATGGAGGGCCGTCGTGCAAAATATATTTGGTCGCGCCCGCCCGCGCCTGACGAATTTTGCCGTACACGTCGTCTGCTTCCCAAGCCGCCAGCCAGTCTGGCTCACGTTTAGCAAGGTTGGCACGCATCGCAAAGGGCGTATCAGCAAGGTTTAGGGTGTCTTTGTAATCGTGGCTTGGGGTGTCGTTACTTTTATCAGTCATAGAAGGCGTCTTATCAATGGTGGTTAGAAATAGCGTTTAAATTTAGGCGTAAGATTAAAGATATATGGGGTCAAATCTTTGATAATCGATGCTAGTCTTTTACTTATTACTTGGAAAAAATTTGCTTAAGAAACATGGCACAAAATAAGTTGCTTATCACTTGATTGTAAATGGACACGTCCATCATAAATACTAATCAGACGATTGCAACAAAAAATATTTTTAGCAGAATAGTTAGAAAAGGGAATAGGGTAACGGCAGCTATTATATGACAAAATGGGTAGGGTAAAAAGAGCTGGCCGGTATCGTCCTATTTTTAGCCAAAAGCAATGATTGATTAGCAGTAATGCGCCATCTATTAAAGCATAGGTCTAGACCCTTTAATTGACCATTTATTAGATTTTATACCAGTGACCAAGGGTTAAAAAACTTCTGATAACCATAAACGCAATTTGAGTGACCAAAGCGGCTGAATACCGGTCAAGCCTTGCGTCATCTCGCCATTTTTCAAAACCACATAAGACGGCGTTACTTGGCCTTGCCAATCAGCAAATATCTCACCTTCTTGGTCATTAATAGTGGTAAAGCGGTAATTGTGCTCGGCAAGGTAGCTATGCAACTCTTGGACAGAACCGGATTTAATCGCAATCGTTACCACAGGATAATTATTCGCCGCCGCAAGCTTATCTATCGTCGGTGAGGTCACCCGACAAACCGGACACCACGTTCCCCAAAAGTATACCAACGTTGGCTTATCCCGACTCATGGCTGCCAAATCAACGCTTTGACCTTGATAGTCGGTCAATTGCAATTGCGGATTGGCTGGCATGACCGGTTGGCGCCACCAGTTAATTGCCATATAAATGACCGCAAATGCTAAGCCGTATATAAGAAAGCTTTTAGCAACCGACAATAGCTTTTGCTTGGGCGTTTTTTTTGGCGTCTCAGGGGTATTTGCAATATTAAGATTAGAATCAGAGGTCATAATGGCTGCTTTTTTCGCCTTTAAATGTTAGTAGATAAAAATAAACGGCTGAATGGTCAGCCGTATTATTATAATTTTTAGATTGTTATGCTTAATGCTTGTCTTTTAATATAAGCGCCTAAGGTTTTTTCGCGCGGTCTTGCAATGGGTCACCGATAAGCACGCTACCAGAGTTTTCACGGCGCTCAGCATCTGATAATTTACTCGCTGGCACTTTGGCTTTTCTTTTCCACTTCAAGCTAAACAAATCATCGCGGCGGTCAAGTAAATTATGTACCGAGCCTTCATTACGAACGTGAATAAGCTTATCTAAGTTCACGTCAGAGAAAAACACCATCTCGGTATTGGCGGTGGTTTCTGCCATAATCGCATCATGCGGGAATGCAAAATCTGATGGCGAGAAAATAGACGACTGTGCATATTGAATATCCAAGCTCTCAACTTGCGGCAAGTTACCGACCGAACCGCAAATCATCACATAACATTCATTTTCGATCGCCCGTGCTTGCGCACAGTGGCGTACGCGCAGGTAGCCGTTTTGGGTATCTGTCCAAAATGGGACAAACAAAATATCCATGTCATCAAGTGCCATCAAACGCGCAAGCTCTGGGAACTCAATATCATAGCAAACCAAGATACCGATACGACCAGCATCGGTGTCAAATACTTTGACCTCATCGCCACCTTCAATCACCCACGCGCTACGCTCATGCGGGGTAATGTGGATTTTGCGCTGCTCTTCGACCGTACCGTCACGGCGGCACAAATAACTGACGTTATATAAAGTATCATCGTCGTCCAAAAACGGCATAGAGCCGGTAATGACGTTGACGTTATAACTGACTGCTAGATGCGAAATCTCGTTTTTAAACCATTCGGTATAACCGGCCAAAAAGCGAATCGCAACGTTTTGATCGGTCGATTCACACAGTCCCATTAAGGGCGCGTTAAAGAATTCTGGCAAACAAGCAAAGTCAGAGTTGTAGTCGGCCATGATATCGACGAAGAACTCAACTTGTTGCAGCAGCTCTTCAGGTGACTCAACTTCACGCATTTGCCATTGAATACCGCCGATACGCACCTCAGATTTACGGGTATTTGGCTTATAATCTTGCGGCTCATAATAAATATTCGCCCATTCAAGTAGCGTGGCAAAGCCTTTTGACTGCGCATCATCTGGCAAATACGCGGTCAAAATACGTTTCACAATAAAGCCATTGGATAACTGGAACGACAGCGCTGGGTCATGAATCTCACGCGCTTCTACAGCCTCAATATATTCGCCAGGGGTCAAATCTTGGTGATTATGATAATTGGGAATACGACCACCGGCTAAAATAGCGCGGAAATTTAACTGACGGCACAGCTCTTTACGCGCATCATAGAGCCTACGACCCAAACGATAACCACGATACTCAGGGTCGATTAATGCATCAAGCCCATAAATCGCGTCGCCTTCAGGGTTGTCTCTAATAATTTCTTTATGACCAATTAAATCATCATAAGTATGCGGGTTAGAGAACTTGTTATAATCGACGCGCATAGAGAGCACGATGCCAATCAGCTCATCGTGGTCAAATAGCGCAATCTGCCCTTCGGGAAAGGCATCAATCAAAGCATGAATGGTGTTTTTTGACCATGCACCGCCCAAGTTGACATAAACGCGATCCATCAAGGCTTTAAGCTGCGGGTAGTCTTTTTTCTTAATTTCAGCAATCGTTAGGTGAAAGTCGTCTAGTTTTTCAATTTTGCTCATAATGTTCCTGTCTGTCGTCTCTGTAAATCGGTCTTAATAAATCGTTATTAATGTTTTTTTGCTAAAAATCTTGCTAGAAAGGGCAGCTATAAATAAGGTTTTTATAAAAAATTGGCTATTAAAAGTCGTAAGAAAAGCACGTAAAAGGCGTTTTCGCATAGATGCAATTGCTAAAAGTAAACGCCAGCGCCCAGATTTTTCTACGACTTTTTAGACCATAATGTCGAGAAAAGCATATCAATAGGCTTATTTAAACGTTACAATCATTTATCTTTGCATTTACAATGAGTTATACGCAAAAGTTATAAATCCTGCCTTTGTCATTATTTGTTTTAATGAGGCGATTTAGCAAGTTTACAAGGGTGCATTTTACCACTGTGTTTTGTCTTTATTTTAAATACTCATTGCGCTGGTTAGGATAGCAACTCCCATAAACAATCACAGACAAGCGGCGTAATTATTTGCTAGGTTTTTGTTGCCCGATTTTATTACTAGGTCTTATTACCATATTTTATTGCTCAGTTTTCGTGAAGCACCATCTTTACTATCCGTAATATTTTTATTTTTTTACACGTCATTTTAGATGGCGTATTTTTTCGGTTGCCTTCAATGGTGACCTTTTAGGATTTTTATTATGCCCCTAACTCATGCTAATGCCTTTAGCAAATTAGATGAAATAGCAGATACTGCAATGATACAGTTAGTGTATGTCAGCAGCTTGACGCTTGCTTCACGGTTAAATGCGGCAATATTTGATGAGGTAGAAGCTCATGCGCGTGATTATAACGAGCAGCACGGCATTACAGGTACGTTATGTTATGGCAATGGGCATTTTTTGCAATGTATGGAAGGTGAAAAAGCTAAAGTCGCGGCGTTGACGCAGCGCATTTTTGCCGATAAGCGCCATAAAGACGTGAAAGTGCTCGTATTACAAGTAATTACGCAGCGTGATTTTTCAGACTGGCGCATGCGTTTGCTGTTTTTGGAGCGTTGGCTTTGGTCGCCTGCCACCAAAAAACAGGCAGCGCAATTGTCGCCATATCTACCCTTTGCGCCGCACGGCTGGTCAGCTGAGCGTACCGAACAGTTTTTGCAAATTATCAAAACCTTTGACACTCCGCCTCATATTAAAGCAGCCGGCATTACCTATAACGCGCTTGGCAATATGGTGCGCCACATCGCCGCCCCGCATCAAGCTTTTTTAGTGGTGCAAGGGTTTTTAAGTGTGCTATTAATCGTTGGTTTGGTGCTGTTGTATTTATAAGCTGGGCTATGGTGCTAAACAGTAATATAAAAAAGACGCTAGACTTAATGTTTAGCGTCTTTTTTATGTCATCAAACTTATCGTGATAATAATAAATTGAAGCAATTACATATCAAAAATCTTACCACGGTTCATAATATTATTGGGATCAAATACTTTTTTGACTGCGCGTAAGTACTCAATCTCAGTCTCGCTACGGCTATAATTCAGATAGGGCTTTTTGGTCATACCGACGCCATGTTCTGCAGAGACCGAACCGCCATATTTTTGCACCGTTTCAAACACGTATTTATTGACTATTTGACATTCGCTAAAAAAGTCATCTTTACTCATGTTTTCAGGCTTTAAGATATTCAGATGCAAGTTACCATCACCGATATGACCGAACCAACAGACCTCAAAGTCAGGGTAGTTGCTACTGACGATATGATCAATCTCGGCGATAAATTCAGGCACATAGCTGATAAGTACCGAGACGTCATTCTTATAAGGGGTAAATACTGAGATGGTTTCAGAGATATACTCGCGCAGCTTCCACAGCTCTTCAGCTTGCGCCAGACTCTGACTCATCACCCCATCGACGACCCAACCTTGCTCCATGCACTCCTCGAATATTGCCATGGCTTTGTCCATGATAGGCTCATACGGCGCTTCAAACTCTAATAGCGTATAAAACTTGGTACGCGACTCAAATGGCTCTTGTACTTGACCGTGCGCCATCAGCTTATCAATGGCCACATCGTCAAAGAACTCAAACGCCGTCAAATCAATTTTCGCTTGAAAGGCAGATAGCACATTCATGACATCATTAAAGTTGTCCATGCCTAAGACCATGACGTTTAAGTCCTGCGGCTGACGCTCAAGCTTGATTTGGGCATGAGTGACTAGACCAAGCGTACCTTCGCTACCGATAAATAATTGGCGTAAATCATAACCGGTGGCGTTTTTTACCATACCACGGTTAAGCTGTAAGATATCACCTTTACCAGTGACGACAGTCAATCCCATGATCCATTGACGGGTCATGCCATAGCGAATGACTTTAATACCACCAGCATTGGTGCCGATATTACCGCCGATTTGACTGGAACCTGCTGAAGCAAAGTCGACAGGATAGTAGAGGTTTTTTGATTCGGCGAATTGTTGCAGCTGCTCAGTGATCACACCGGCTTCAATCTCAACCATACGGTCAGCAGGATAAAACTGTCCAATATGATTCATCTTATCCATACTGACGACAATCTCGCCATTGGCGGCGACGGCACCAGCTGACAAACCGGTACGACCGCCACTTGGGGTTAAGACCACATTGTGCTCATTGGCAAGGAGGACAATCGCTTGTACTTGTTCGGTGGTCTTTGGAAAGATAATGGCAGCAGCGGCAGGCGCAAAATGCTTGGTCCAGTCTTTGCCCCAATGCTCTAAGCTCTCGCTATCGGTTTTGATTTGGCTGGGGTCAAACTGATGGACATCAAGCAAGCTGCTTAAGATGCTTTGGACAGCAGCAGTATGGCTGGTAGTGGTTTGAGAATCATTTTGAGCGGTAGTATTGCTTTGGCTAGCTAAAGAAGTCATGTTCAAATCTCGGTAGAAACGCAAGCGCTATGCATAAAAGGGATTATTATATCGCTAAATGGATATAACCCAGCGGTGCTAACTGTGTTTATATAAATAAGTAGGTTTAGATAAGTATAAGCGAGCGCGTAGCGCAATGATAGATAGAGATGCTGTCATACGCCTATCTGTCTCGCCTAAATCGTTAAAAACAGTTTAATAAGGTTTGGTTATAAGTTTTATATACCATGATTCACTATAGCATAAAAAGTTTTCAGGCTTGATAAGCAATAATTCATCTAATCTGCTAACATCGCTGCCAAATTTTGTGTAAGATATCCAGACTGTTTTCGTTTCATCCATCAGACTTATTCCACTGATGATTTTTATAAGACAATTATAGGACAGTTCTCACATGGCGTTATCACTACAAAAAGACAAGATCCGGTTTTTATTGCTTGAAGGTCTACATGACAATGCGTTAAAAGTATTGGAAGGGGCTGGTTACCATAACATCGAGAATATCAGTCACGCCCTAGATCAAGATGAGCTGATCGAAAAGATTAAAGATGCTCACTTCATCGGTATCCGCTCGCGCACGCAGCTGACGCGTGAAGTCCTTGAGCACGCCCACAAGCTGATCGGTATTGGCTGTTTTTGTATCGGTACCAACCAAGTCGACTTGGACGCCGCTCGTGATTTGGGTATTCCTGTCTTTAACGCCCCATATTCGAACACCCGCTCGGTGGCTGAGCTGGTACTTGCCGAAGCCATCATGCTATATCGCGGTATCCCTGAAAAAAATGCCACCGTCCATCGCGGTGGTTGGGGCAAATCTGCGACCAACTCCCATGAAGTGCGTGGCAAGACTATCGGTATCGTTGGTTACGGCTCTATCGGCTCGCAATTGTCGGTATTGGCTGAAAGCTTTGGTATGAAAGTCATCTATCATGATGTCGTGACCAAATTGCCACTCGGTAACGCCGTGCAAGTTGGTAGCTTAGAAGAGCTATTATCAACTGCTGATATCGTCACTTTGCATGTGCCTGATGTGCCAAGTACGCGCTATATGATGGGCGCTGAGCAATTTGCGCACATGAAAGACGGCAGCTACTTTATCAATGCGGCGCGTGGCACCTGCGTTGAGATTGATGATTTGGCAGCAGCCCTTGAGTCAGGTAAAATCTTGGGCGCAGCGATTGACGTGTTCCCAAAAGAGCCAAAATCAGCAGATGAAGAGTTTGAGTCACCACTGCGTAAATTTAACAACGTTATCTTGACGCCGCATATCGGTGGTTCAACCCAAGAAGCCCAAGCAAATATCGGTCTTGAAGTTGCCGATAAGTTTGTTCGTTACTCTGATCAAGGTGATACCGCAACAGCCGTAAACTTCCCAGAAGTTTCTGTACCGTTTAAAGAAGGCACGCATCGTCTGCTGCATATCCACAAAAACGTTCCAGGCGTATTGTCACAGATTAACCGTCTGTTTGCTGAGGCGCATATCAATATTTTAGCGCAAAGCCTCATGACCGAAGGTGATGTTGGTTATCTGGTGATGGATGTGGACTATAACGATTCACGCGCCGCTCTAGATCAGCTAAAGGATGTTGAAGAAACCATTCGCGTACGTATCTTGTTTTAATTAGCCCTAACTTAAACGTAGAGCTAAGTTAAAACAAAGTAATTGCCCGTCGATAGCAGATAACCAAAATGGTTGTCTGCTATTTTTTATGTTGGGTATCGCTATAAGTAGTAGAGATTTGGTTTGCTTTGCTTGATTTTGCTGCGTTAGCGACCTTCGACCATAATAGTGCTACAAAAGTCCTAATGAGTGAGCAGGTTGAGGCTGGGTAATATTGAATGAGAAAAACCACTGAACCATTTAAGACAAGACCATGCAAAATAAAATGTCGACAACAAACTTTAAAACAATGATGCGACAATTCAACAATGGCTTAAATTATGACTACCACATTTTATACGATTGGACATTCGACCCGTAGCCTTGATGAGCTGATTGAGATGCTTCAAGCAGCCAGTATCGAACTGCTCATCGATGTGCGCAGCTTTCCGCGTTCTCGTACCAACCCTGTTTTTAATATCGATACTTTCCCGCAAGCGCTTAGTCAAGTTGGCATCAGTTATCAGCACTGTGCCGACCTTGGCGGGCGACGTCCGAAACAAAAGCAAGTCGATGAACAGATTAATGATCTATGGCGCGTGCAAGCTTTTCATAACTATGCGGATTATGCGTTAAGTGATACTTTTCAAGCCGCCCTCGATCAACTCATTCAACTCGGGAAAAAACAGCGTCTTACCCTTATGTGTTCTGAAGCAGTATGGTGGCGTTGCCATCGGCGTATCATTACCGATTATTTACTGCTTAGAGGCTATAGGGTAGAGCATATTATGGGCGTTGGCCGCTTAGATCCTGCTAAGCCAACACCTGGGGCTGAGCTAAATAGTCAAGACCAAGTAATTTATCCGGCGGTATAAAAAAACGGTCAAAAAAAGAGACGCTGTTGGCCTCTTTTTTTACAACTCTTATTTAACAAGCCTTATTTAACAAGCCTTATTTAATAAACCTTAACGCCGTTAAGCTTTGGCTTTATTGGCGGCTTCCGCTTGACGGCGAGCTTCAATCTTAGCCGCTTTACGCTTCTCAATCACGTCAATCACATCGCTACCGATATGCGCCTCACCACGTTTTTTAGCCAGCTGCATTTGGTGCTCGCGCTCACGAAAACGCGCTTTTTGTTCTACGGTTGCTTTATCGATACAGTGCGGGCACGACTCGCCTTTAACATAGGCAGCGCTTTGCATATCATCTTGAGTAATTGGCATGCGGCAAGCAAAACATTGCTCGTAGTTGCCTTTCTCTAAATTGTGATTGACCGAGACACGGTTGTCAAAGACGAAGCAATCGCCTTGCCACATGGACTCGCTGGCTGGAATTTCTTCTAAATATTTTAAGATACCGCCTTCTAAATGATAGACCTCTTCAAAGCCTTGCTCGCGCATAAATGCTGTCGATTTCTCACAGCGGATGCCGCCAGTACAGAACATCGCAACTTTTTTATGTTTCGCAGGATCTAGCTCTTTTGCCACATACTCTGGAAACTCACGGAAAGTTTCAGTATTTGGATTGACCGCGTTTTGAAAAGTACCGATTTGTACTTCGTAATCGTTACGGGTATCAATCAAAATAACGTCAGGGTCTGAGATAAGCGCATTCCATTCGCTTGGCTTTACGTAGCGACCAACCGATTGTAATGGGTCGATATTCTCCACGCCCATAGTGACGATTTCTTTTTTTAGCTTCACTTTAGTGCGATAAAAAGGCTGGGCATCGGTATACGACTCTTTAAAAGTAAAGCTGCCGATGGCTTCGATACTGCGCAGTAATTCTAAGACATTATCAATCCCTTGGCGGCTACCAGAAATCGTGCCGTTAATACCTTCGCTCGCGATTAATAACGTGCCTTTGACGTCATTCTCTAACATGGTATTTAAAATGGGCTCACGATATTGCTCAAAATCGGCAAAGCGGGTGAACTTATAGAGGGCGGCAACGACAATATTATTGGTGACGCTATCGTATTCGTTGGCGTGAGTTGACGCTTGTACGTCAGTTGTTTGTGAGGTAATCATGTGTTTCTCCTGCTGGCTAGGTCGCAAACCTAGTGCATTGGTTTAAGTATGTAGATTAGCTATAACACTAGCGCAATTGTGGAATTGGCTAATGCGGGCGTAGTTTAACAAATTTTAAAAAGGTTTTGGAGGTTTTATCCTCCTATAATTTCATCGAAATATGACAGATCATAAAAATGGCAAATAAAAAAGCCCAGTATGATACTGAGCTTTTTTATATTTACTGTGTAAAGTCTAAATTAGAGTTTACTTACTTTGGAACCAAGTATCGGCTTTGCTACGCGCGCTAGCGATATCAGCACTTGATAAGTTCAATGCCAATTGACCGATTTTACCGCGTGCTTTATTGCGGACTTTTTCATCCAGCATGCCATCACGAGCAGCTAAGTCATACCATTTATAAGCATCGACCAGATTTTTTTGCTTTTCATCGAGCAGGGCAAGCGTATAGCTGGCACGGTTATCGCCACGCATCGCGGCTTTTTCTAACCATAGACGCGCTTGTTGCAAGTTAGGTTGAACGCCTTCACCGCGCAAGTACATGATGGCAAGATTCAACTGAGCAGGGGCAACGCCTTGCTGAGCGGCCTTGGTATACCACTGGATAGCTTGCTGGGTGTTTTGGGCGACGCCTTCACCTTTTTGCAAACGCTTGGCTAAGTAAAACTGGGCGTGGTTATTACCTTGGGCAGCGCTGGCAGACAGCTCACTGATAGGCATTAGCTCGAAACGTGAGGTATCAAGTGGCACGTTTGATATTAACTCAGCGTTGGCAAGGCCCGCACAAGAAAACAAGGCAGTAAACAACGCAGCTTTTAATAATTTCATAGCAGCTCCAAAATTAGGCAGTTAATAAGCAAAAGAAAAAGTTGCACCGCTAAAATGGTCTCGCTTGAGACAGTTAGGCGGCGATAACAATTAGGTGAAATTTTGCGCTACCTTCTTACCTAATCATTAGCAATAACATTTATAGATTTAATGGTCGTTACCTCGAATCGAGCCGATAGACGGTTAAAAAATCCGATAAACGGTCGTATATGGGGTATGACTGACACTATTTCGCTAGCTTAACACCCAAACTTACGAAACTCAAATACTAATTACACGATTTAATGCCTACTTATACCTCGCGGTCCTCAATAAAATCATAGAGTTACTTAAGCGTAAGAATAAATTAACATTCTATTAAGGTTAACATTATTACCTTTTTACTTAAATTTTCGTTAATAATAAGCGTATAAACTTCACTATTAAGCAGGTTTTTGTTTGGTGACCCGATAAATAGCGACGTCTGCGAGCAGATTGGGCGCTTGCCTAATTAATGCGGTCATCAGCGGCGTATGCCCTTTTTCAGAATCACTGACCGCAAAGCGATTAATGATATGAATATCATGCTGCGCGCACAGCTGTTCAAAGTCTTTAAAAGTACACAAGTGAATGTTTGGAGTGTTATACCACTCATAAGGCAGGGCTTCTGAAACTGGCATCAGACCCTTTAAGCCCAAATGCAGGCGGTTTTGCCAATGGGCAAAGTTAGGAAAGGTAATCACGGCTTCACGGGCAACGCGTAGCATATCGAGCAGCAATATATCAGGCGCTTTTACCGCTTGCAGGGCGCGCGCCATAACCACGGTATCGAAGCTATTATCGGCAAAACGACTTAAGCCATCATTGAGATCTTGCTCGACGATAGATAAGCCTCTAGTGATGGCTTCATTGATTTTATCTTCGTCAATCTCAAGTCCGTAACCGGTGACGCCTAGATTTTGCTGTAAATGCGCGAGCAGCTCGCCATTACCGCAGCCTAAATCCAGCACATGCGAGTGCGGCGCTATCCAACGCTCAGCCAATTGATGATCCATTCTCATGAGCGTGCTCCTTTGGCTTTCAAGCGATTGGCAATAAATGGTGCAGTCAAAAAGCCTTTAACAGCACCCATATAACGTGGAATATCAAATAAAAACGAATCATGACCGTGCGGGGCGTCGACATTGATATAGCTGACTGGTTTGCCAGTTGCCATCAGCGCATCGACAATCTCTTGTGAGCGCTCAGGCGCAAAACGCCAGTCGGTGGTAAATGACACCACCAAATACTGACACTGCGTATGAGCAAAGGCAGCTTTTAGGGCGTTCAGCTCTTTTGCATTGGCTACATTGACGTTATCAGCGTTGTCAGCAGTAGCAATATCCGCGCTACTGTTTACCGTTTCCTCAAGCTCATTTTCGGTAGAATCAACTTTTACTGCTGCGGCGAGGGAGGTTTCTAGCTCTGCCGAGGATTGTATCGATGAGCCTGCTGCTGCCGGATAATCTCGCGTTGGGTCAAAATAATCTAACGCTTTGGTCATCAGCAGATAAGTATTGGCATCGAAGTTTTCGCTAAAGCGTTCGCCTTGATAGCGCAAATAGCTCTCGACCTGAAACTCGACATCGTAGCCATACATAAACTTGCCAGATTTTAAATCACGGCCAAATTTCGCTTTCATCGCATCATCGGTCAAGTAGGTGATATGACCGACCATGCGTGCAAGAATCAGCCCACGCCGAGGATAAGTACCCGCATGCAAATAGCGTCCGTCTTTAAAATCAGGGTCGGATAATATCGACTGGCGCGCGACTTCATTAAAGGCAATGTTTTGCGCAGAAAGCTTTGGCGTACTGGCTATGACCACGCAGCGTTTTAAGCGCTCTGGATAATCGACCGACCATTGCATGGCTTGCATGCCGCCCATTGAGCCACCGACAATGGCATGCCAAACCTCAATACCCAAGCGGTCTGAGAGCATGGCTTGGGTTTTTACCCAATCTTTAATGGTGACAAGGGGGAAGTCAGGGCCATAAACCTGCGCTTCACCTTCATCGCTTAGACTATCTGGATTGATAGTCGTTGGACCGGTAGAGCCAAAGCAGCTGCCGATATTATTGACGCAAACCACAAAAAACTGATTGGTATCGATGGCTTTATTAGGGCCAATCATATTGTCCCACCAGCCCGCTTTTTTATCGTCGTCACTATGGAAGCCTGCCGCATGATGGCTACCTGATAAGGCATGACAAATCAAAATGGCGTTTGATTTGTCGCTATTGAGCGTGCCATAAGTTTCAAAGATTAAATCGAAGGCGGGCAGGGTGCGATTGCACTCCAAGGTCAATGGCTCAGCGAAATGAAAAGTCTGCGGCGTGACGATGCCAACTGAGCCTACCAAATCGATAGAATCGGTCGTATTAGAAGAATGATTGGTGGAATGCTCACTGGTACTATCAGAACGTGCGCTCAAAGCTACCTCACAAAACAACAGTTACAGTTATGGATAAAACAATGGTCATGGATAAAAAACGGTTATAAATAAAATAAACCTAGAAAGGTGACAATAATGGAATGGGTCTAACTAATTTCTTATTATAAGCTTGTCTATTGTATGGCGATGCGCCTAGGAGTACAACCTTGATAGGCAGTCTTTCAAGCAAAGTATCAGTAGCTGGGGTATTAACGGTATGGCAATTCTAAATATCAAGCGTTTCGCCCTGCGTTTTTGGTGGATAAAATGCTACACTGATGATAAGTATCAGCCTTTTTATTTAACCATAATTTGGTATGTGATTGACTATCGTCTGCTTAGTATATTTTGATAATTGCCAAGTGTGGTTAATTAAAGCTTAATAGTACTATTGCTAAATAAATGGCTAAAAAATATGAATTTTGAAATACTTTTTAGCTGATCAAAGTCTATAACTTCACAATAACATAATCCAAGAATAGATAATGCCCTTATGAAACCTCAATTGCCGCCCCGTATTGCCGTTTTACTAGTCAACCTAGGTACGCCAGATGAGCCGACCGCGCCCGCCGTCCGTCGTTATCTAAAACAGTTTTTGTCCGACCCGCGCGTGATTGAAATCCCTAAATTCTTATGGGCGATTATCCTAAATCTGTTTGTCCTACCAAGTCGCCCAAAACGTGTAGCAAAAGCCTATGCCAGTATTTGGGAAGGCGATTCGCCCATTCGCAAAATATTAAACAGCCAAGTTGAGCTGCTCGAGCCGCGCTTGGCAAATAGCGTGGCGCCATTTCGTGTTTCTGTACATGCAGCGATGAGCTATGGCAATCCGGGTTTGCCTGACGTGATGGATACACTAAAAAGCGAGGGCGTTGACCATTTTGTTATCTTGCCATTATTTCCGCAGTATTCTGCCTCGTCTGGCGGTGCCGTCTATGATGCCTTGACCAAATGGACGCTCAAGCAACGCAACTTGCCAAACTATAGCATTGTCAAAGATTACTTTGCGCATCCGCTGTATATTCAAGCATTGGCTAACTCGATTCGCCGCTTTCAAGCCGAGCATGGCAAGCCTGAAAAGTTGATGTTTAGCTTTCACGGGATTCCGCAGCCTTATGCCGATAAAGGCGATCCGTACCCAAGACGCTGCAAATGTACCGCCGCGCAAGTGGCGCACGAACTTGGTCTACAAGATGACGAGTGGATTATCAGCTTTCAGTCACGCTTTGGTAAGCAAGAATGGGTCAAGCCGTATACCGATGTGGTATTAGAAGATTGGGGCAAATCTGGGGTGCGTTCGGTACAAGTGATTAGTCCGGCATTCTCTGCGGACTGCTTAGAAACACTGGAAGAATTGGCAATCGAAAACCGTGATAATTTCTTAAATGCAGGCGGGCAAGAGTATCATTATATTCCAGCGTTGAACCTTGATGAGGCGCATATTGATTTGCTTGAAGCACTCAGTTTGCCGTTGGTTAAAGGCTGGGCTGATACACTCGATGGCTGGGTTTAATAGTTTTCTTAAATCAAAAAAATACCGGACATAATGTTCGGTATTTTTTTCTAAATTATTTGCTGTTTTATTCAGGTGTAATGTCTAAAAATTGTCATCATTAGAAACTTTAGCCGCATCTCTGTCAGCAATATCGACGATGTCAGGATAATCTTTATCGTCTAGATTGTCTTCGACCAACACCTCATCAATCCGAGCTTCATCGATATTTTGGCGATGTATCGGTGTCAGTCCTTGGGTGGCGTCCGTACCGACTTCAGAATTATTAAATCCTGCGCTATTGTCGATGACATCGTCGTCATCAAAGGTGTGCAGCATAGGATTGTTTAAATCAATCTCTTGGCTACCGTCTTCATTATCATCAATGCTGCTATCGCCTTCGATATGGTCCATTTCTTCTGGTAATGGGGTTTTTGAATTGTCCATGGTTGTGTCCTCATTATAGTTATAATTACGATTAAACGGGTTGTTTATAATTATCAAAATTATGCTTATCAGTTTGCCGCGTTATAATCGCAACTAATAGTGATGAGGTGTCACAGGATGTGCAAAAAATGTAAGGAGAGATAAAAAACGGCTGCCATTACGAGTTAAGTGGGCAGCCATAAAAAGGTTTTAGCGTTAACTATTTTTCTAAAAAATGTTTTAGACAGTTAACTTAGAACAATTAACCTAGTAATTGGCATTGCAAGGTTGGTGTTGATTTGGTTGATGTAAAAAATAATTTTCAAAATCGCCAAGTTTAAACCGCCACAAGTAAATCAAGGCAATCGTATAAATAATCGTCTCTGAAACCTCTTCGACCATTTCTCCAATACTTTCGGGGATAACAATGGCATTTTCGCCCATATATTGTAAGACCGCTAATACAGCGACTGCAATATACAGGCTGATATTAATATCTTTTAATACCGCCCAAAGGTAACGCCGTGAATAGGCCAGCAAGCCAATAATGACAAGCAAAATAATGGCGAGTACGTTATCTTCCCACCAATCATAAGAATGGGTAAGGAGTGAGAAATCACTAGGAATAAAGAGCTCTGGTAAGTAGTTTAATTCACGACGAATCACTTCAAAGAACACTAACACAGAGGCTAGCCAAAAGTAGCTGCTTGGTTTGCTGCGGCTTTGTATCACATACTGCGTGCAACGTAGCATACAGACTAACAGGATAATATTACCAGGGATTTCGATGATGCTATCTGAATGTAAAATGGAACGCTCCTAGCTTTAAAAACAAAAAAGCGAGCGCGAAGGCTCACTTTATATCGTAAATTACCGCGTAAAAACCAATATTTAAAGCATTAACAGGTAAAAACCAAGCGGTAAAAAACCATCTGACGTAGACTTATTATACTGCGAAGGAAAGCTTACGGCTATTAGCATTTATAAACGCTATCGTTTAAACTTTTCTTTTATTTAAGTCATTAATGCGCTTCGTCCCAATTACTACCAATATCGGTTTCAACCAATAACGGTACGGCAAAGTCCACATTCCAGCCTTTTGCAACAGCCGTTGTGGTCAACACATCTTGCATGGCGTCGGTAATCAGCTGACGAATACTATCGACCTTATCGCTATCGACTTCGAACACCAGTTCATCATGGACTTGCAGCAGCATTTTTACGTGCTCTTTTGGCAAGACTTTATCGACCGCTATCATCGCAAGCTTGATTAAATCCGCCGCTGAGCCTTGCAGTGGGGCGTTAATCGCCGCCCGTTCAGCGCCTTGCTTGACCATACGATTGCTATGATTGATATCAGGAGTATAAAGCTTACGGCCTAATATTGTCTCAACATAACCTTTTTCATAAGCGCTGGCACGGGTATTAATCATATAGTCTTTGACGCTTGGATAACGCTCAAAGTACATATCGATATAATCTTGCGCCTCGCCGCGGCTCATCTGTAGCTGCTTAGCCAGTCCAAAGGCACTCATACCATAGAGCAGACCAAAGTTAATGGCTTTGGCATTGCGGCGCTCAGTGGCGCTGACCGCTTCAACGGCTTTGCCTAAGACTTCAGCAGCCGTTGCCGTGTGAATATCTAAGCCTTCATTAAAGGCGCGGGTTAAGTTTTCATCGCCTGAAAAATGCGCCATCAGACGTAGCTCAATTTGTGAGTAATCCGCGGCTAAAATCACTCGACCTTCTGGGGCAATAAACGCTTGGCGAATCAGACGACCGGTCGCGGTACGAATAGGAATGTTTTGTAAGTTAGGATCGGTTGAAGATAAGCGTCCGGTGCTGGTCAATGCTTGATGGTAGCTGGTATGCACGCGGTCAGTCTCGCTATCTGCGACATTATCGAGTGCATCGGTATAGGTGCTTTTAAGCTTTGATAAGCCGCGATATTCAAGGACAATTTCTACCAACGGGTGGTCAATCTTTGACAATACCGCTTCGCCAGTTGAGTATTGACCTGACTTGGTTTTTTTACCGCCCGCAACGCCTAGCTTTTCAAACAGCATCTCACCGAGCTGTTTTGGTGAGCCAAGATTAAATGCTTCACCAGCGACTTCATAAGCGCGTTTTTCTAGCGCAATGATTTCTTCGTCGAAACGTTGCGATAGCTCGTTTAAGAATGGGCGCTTGATTAAAATGCCATTTGCTTCCATTTGACAGAGTATCTCAGCCGTTGGAATCTCTAACTCGTGTAGCAGCTTGGCATTGTTTTCATCTGCCGCCAGTTTTTCGCTAAATAAGTCGAACAGCTGATAGGTAATGTCGGCATCTTCACAGGCATAATCACTGGCCAAATCAATGGCAACTTGGTCAAAACACACTTGCTTTGCGCCTTTACCAGCAACGTCTTCAAAGCTGATAGTCTGCGTATGCAAATAATGGCGCGCCAAATCATCCATACCGTGGCGAGTAGCGGCTGCGTTAATCACATAGCTGGCAAGCATGGTATCCATCGCCCAGTTATTAGGTTTGGCATGAATACTGCCTAATAGATCGATATCATAAAAGCTAAGAATATGGGCATCATATTTTAAATGTTGACCGATTTTACCAATGTTTGGATTTTCTAAGATGGGTTTTAAGCGCGTCAAAACCATATTGCGGTCAAGCTGTTTGGTAGTCAGCTCATCGCCTTCTAGACTATGAGTTAATGGCACATAATAAGCTTCATGGGCTTTTACCGCAAAAGACAAGCCAACCAATTCAGCCTGACGCCAATAAACGCTGGTGGTTTCGGTATCAATGACAAAATGCGGTGCAGATTCTAATAATGTAACCAAGCTATCAAAAGCAGGTTCATCTAAAACCGTGTGCCACGCTTTATCATGAGTTTTACTGTCTTTGATATTATCGATAATACTTGATTGTAGAGATTTGGCGATTTGTGCTTGCGATTCGGCATCTGCTTGACTGCCGGCAACGCTTTGCGCGCCATTCCCATTAGCATTGGCTGGATGATTGGGATGGTCGAGTGATGCCAACTCATTTCTAAATTCAAGCTCGCTATAGAGCGCGCGTAGCTCATCGATATGAGCGCACGGGTCGGTATTGATTTTTAAATCTCGCCAATCTTGACCAATTTCTAAATCAGTGACGATGGTTGCTAATTGCGCATTAAAGGGAATGTCGTCGGCATATTCGACCAGATTTTTGCCAGCGCGTCCTTTGATATTGGCGACGTTTTTGAGCATGTTATCAATGTTGCCGTATTCGTTAAGCAAGTCTTTGGCGGTTTTTTTACCGATACCGGGTACGCCTTTGATACCATCAGAGGAGTCGCCCATCAGCGTTAAAAAGTCAATCATTTGATTAGGATTAATGCCAAATTTTTCCACTACGCCTGCGCTATCAGTGACTTTACCGGTAAAGCTGTCTTCTAATATCACGCAGTCATTAATCAGCTGCATCATATCTTTATCACCGGTCGAGATAACCACATGATGACCTTCGGCAACGGCGCGATGGGCTAGAGTGCCAATAATATCGTCGGCTTCCGCGCCTTCGATACGTAATAATGGAATCCCTAGCGCCACCACCAAACTATGAATATAAGGAATTTGTTCGGCAAGCTCCACATCCATTTTTGGTCGATTGGCTTTATATTCTTCTGACATGGCATGACGAAAAGTCGGTGATTTGGTATCAAAACAAACCGCCATATGGGTTGGATGATAACGGCGCATGAGTTTTAATAACGCATTTAACGTCCCACGTATGGCGTTAGTGACCAGCCCTTGAGAGTTTTGCATAGTCTTTGGCAAGGCATGATAGGTGCGAAATAAATAATAAGAGCCGTCGACCAAGATAAAGGGTGGCTGCTCTTTATTGACATGGCTGGTATCCATCGTTGCCACATTGGGCATGGTGGCAAAGTTTGGTAGCGTATTGGGATTAATGGGCGAGTGCGAGTTGTGATCGTTGTCGGTCATAGAAAGTCACTTATTATTTATTAGATATAATCAAAAATGAGAAAAAAGATAACCCATTATAACGATAAAAGCGTCGCGTGCCGAATGGCTTAAGAGTTAAGATGTGTACGACCAAAAGGATAGCCAATAAAAAAAGAACCCAGACCAGCTGAGTTCTTTTATCAGTTTTCTTCTGACTAATTAATATTTTTTCTAAGAGTTATTTTACTTCTGACGTCACTTCACTATCGATATTGCCATGGGTGGCTTTCGAATATGGGCAGACTTTATTGGCTTTTTCGACCAGTTTTTGAAATTCATCGGCCGATAGTTCTGTATTTTCACCGATTACATGGATTTTTGCTGCCAATTTAAAGTCTAAACCTTCGCCTTTCATTAAATCTACTGATACTTCGGTAGTCGAGTCAAATTTTGCTTTTTCTTCGCCTTTGACCGCTGCCAGTGCGCCATCAAAACAAGCAGCATAACCCATAGCAAATAACTGCTCTGGATTGTTACCGTCTTTACCAGAACCCGGTGCGACCATGTTAATGGTCAAATCACTATCTTTTAGACTCGCATTACCAGTACGGCCGCCAGTAACGGTAGCTTGTGTAGAATACAATGTTTTCATAACACATCCTTTGTTGTTGATTTTTATAATTAAATGATCTATCTACTATGTGACCTTCCTTAAAAGGCGATTTTACATAGTAACTCCTTAGATTAGCACAGTGGGTAACGCTGAACGTATCGCGCAAGTTTAGAAATGGTAACTTGCTAAAATGTCTAATCGGAGTTCTCTAAAACCACAATAGCAGGATTTTGATATATAAATAACGATACTATTAATGTAAACTAATCACAAAAAGTATTTTACTAACATATTACAGTAACCAAAGTAGCTAAAAAGCGTCTAATCATAAGGACATTGTTTAATGAATGCCTCGCTAAATAAATGGATTTTATTACCAAGTATCGTCTCTCTAATGGCACTTGCGCTCAGCGGCTGCGAAGAAGAGGACGTGTTTTTTGGCGTAGGCAGTAGTAATAATATAACGCTAACGAGATTTGCTGATAGCTATGACAGTAAAGCCAATGCGACTGCGATTGCGCGCATCGATGAAACCTATCGTACCGGTAATTATGAGATTAAAACCAGAAATCTTGTCAATAACTACAGCAATCAAAGTTTAAATACTTTAGACAAAACGGTACTAGCCGATAAGTTCGAAGGACGATTGGAACACAAAAATATTGAAGTCAGTGGGCGCACGGTCAAACGACCTATTTATGAAAAAAACAGCAATAACAAGTTCAATTATCAAACCACTTATAAAACCTTAGATTTATCAGATGTGAAAGCGGATAGTTATAATGCAGGCGTTACGTTAAGCGACAGTCGCGGCATTATGACGGCCTTAAATCACTATTCTAAGCTGCCAACCAATTTAGCCTTTCCAGCAGGCTCGGTTTGCTATATTCCCGTTGTCAGCAGCGAGCGCGCATTTTTAGCCTTTAACGAAAAAGACAACACAGGATACTCGTCGCTTGATAAATGGGTTGCGGCAGCCGAAGCACGTTTTAATGATGATAGAGATTATAGTACCTCAAGGTTTGGCGTTGGTATCAATAATAAGCAAAAAGCGGCGCAAGTGATGTTTTTTGAATATAAAGACCAACCGGCTTATCAGTATAACGGGGTTGAATATAGTAAAGATATTTATGAAGCGGATTATGTGGCCAAAGGTAGTAGCAATCCAAATACCAACAGCTTTCGCGGTGTGGTCGATTGCACGATTGTCAATGATGTCGCCGCTGACTTTTTAGAAAGAGAAATCAAGCGCTACTATTAACGTTTAGAAATACCTAAGGATAAAAAATATCATCACTCTCTATTTGTTCATTAGAGAGTGTTTTTTTATGCGCTAATTCTGCAAGCAAACGCTAAATCCGCTACAATACGCCCATTATTTATCTTATTTGTTTAGCGTGATTTCTAAATCACACAACCGTTGAAGCCGAAATTATGAGCGTAGATCCAAAGAAATTAAGCAAAGAAGTCGCCAAACGCCGCACCTTTGCCATTATCTCGCATCCCGATGCGGGTAAGACCACCATGACCGAAAAGCTGCTGCTATGGGGGCAGGCGATTCAGGTGGTTGGTGAAGTAAAAGGCCGCAAAACTGACCGTCATGCGACATCTGATTGGATGAGTATGGAGCAGGAGCGCGGTATCTCGATTACCACCTCGGTCATGCAGTTTCCTTATAAAGACCATATGGTCAACCTGCTAGACACCCCGGGTCATGCCGACTTTAGTGAAGATACGTATCGTACTCTGACCGCGGTAGACAGTGCGCTGATGATGGTCGATGGCGCAAAAGGTGTCGAAGAGCGGACCATCAAGCTGATGGAAGTTTGCCGAATGCGTGATACGCCCATCATTTCATTTGTTAATAAACTTGACCGTCAGATTCGCGAGCCGCTTGAGCTACTCAGTGAAATCGAAGCGGTATTAAAGATTAAATGTATTCCAGTCACGTGGCCGATTGGTATGGGGCAAGATTTCGTTGGTGTTTATCATTTAACCGAAAACAAAACTTACCTATATGAAAAAGGTCATGGCGGTGAGATGACGGTCTCTGAAACGCGCGAAGGTTATGATTATCCTGATATCCGTGAGCGTTTGGGCAAGCTGATGTTTGATTCTTTTGAAGAGTCGCTTGAGCTGGTACAAATGGCGCTCGAAGACTTTGATGTCGAGGCGTTTTTAAAAGGTGAGATGACGCCTGTATTGTTCGGGACGGCACTGGGTAACTTTGGCGTCAACATGGTACTTGATACCTTGATTAAATATGCGCCGCCGCCAAAATCGCATCCGACCAATGAGCGCGAAGTGGCCGCAACCGAAACCGAATTTAGCGGTTTCGTGTTTAAAATTCAGGCCAATATGGATCCGCGTCACCGTGACCGTATTGCCTTCTTACGCGTGTGCTCTGGCAAGTACGAAAAAGGCATGAAAATGAAGCACGTGCGCTTGGGTAAAGACGTGCGTATTGCCGATGCGCTGACCTTTTTAGCAGGCGACCGTGAAGCGTTAGAAGAGGCCTACCCGGGTGATATCATTGGCTTGCACAACCACGGGACGATTTCTATCGGTGACAGCTTTACCGAAGGCGAAGAATTAAACTTTACTGGTATTCCGCACTTTGCTCCTGAACTGTTCCGCCGTGTGGTGCTAAAAGACCCGCTTAAATCAAAAGCGCTGCAAAAAGGTTTGCAGCAGTTAAGCGAAGAGGGCGCAACGCAGGTCTTTATGCCGCAGATTAATAACGATTTAATCTTGGGCGCGGTCGGTGTCCTACAGTTTGAAGTGGTCGCCCACCGTCTAAAAGAAGAATACAAAGTTCAGTGTATCTTTGAGCCGGTATCGATTGCGACCGTACGCTGGATTCATTGTGATGATGAAGTGGCGCTGGCGAAGTTTAAGAAAAAAGCCCATGACCAATTATCAATAGATGGTGGTGGCTATTTGACCTATCTTGCGCCATCTCGGGTGAACTTGCAGCTGATGCAAGACCGCTATCCTGAGATTACTTTTAGCAATACGCGCGAGCATTAAAATTAGCTTATGAATTCTTATTCTTACCTTTAAAAGACACGCTATCGTGTCTTTTTTATTACGAAAAATTTTGTCGCAGTCAAATATAAGTGCCCGCCTCAACATTAAGTACTCAAAAACACAAACAGTGCGCCTACAATACGGCGTAATAGTTACGGTAGAATATCAATAAACCTTATTTGTAAGTGA
Source organism: Psychrobacter sp. UBA6291 (assembly GCF_002439405.1). NCBI lineage: Bacteria > Pseudomonadati > Pseudomonadota > Gammaproteobacteria > Moraxellales > Moraxellaceae > Psychrobacter > Psychrobacter sp. UBA6291. Next base: position 76,747 of record NZ_DJUD01000068.1, read on the forward strand.
AAGAGTCTATATGAAATCTACAACTGACATTCATAACAATAACTCAAGATTTACTAAACGATTTCCATCTCAGCACAGCGTGGGACGTCTGGTTACGTTGCTAAGTAGTGGCTTATTACTTGGGGCTTTAAGCCTATCAGCGCAGGCGGGTAGCTTGATTAGTCATAGCGAATATTTAGAATATGAATTGCCTAAAAAAATACAGGAAAAATGTACGGCGCGTGATAATTGCCCAGATATTGAAGTGAAGTACCTTAAGACCAATCATGCTTGGATAAATAAGCTTGCCAATGCGCGTATTGATAATTTAGTGGTCAATAGTAAGCCAACGGAGTCCGCGCCCATCACCAAGAAAAGTAGCCCAGCCGAGGTCAAAGCTGCCATCGACGGTTTTGTTAGCGCGCAGTTTGCCGACTTACCGCAAGACAGCATTTTCGTCTATAACTTAATGGTGACGCCTGAATACTTGGGTCATGTGAATGATTTTGAGCTGTTTGAAATAAACTCTTATGTCTTTACTGGTGGCGCTCATGGCATGCCTTACAGCGAATATTTGGTGTTTGACCAGCAAACCAAAAAACAAATCCAATTAACAGATATGCTGCAGCCCAATAAAAAATCTCGTTTTAAAGCTTTGGCTTATGATGCTTATAAAGATTGGGTGAAAACGGTCGATGAAGATGCGGCAAGCTATGAGAAAAACTGGCCATTTACCTTAAGTGAGAACGTAACCTTGACTGATAAAGGGATTGATATTCGTTATCAGCATTATTCTATCGGCCCCTACGCATACGGAATGCCTGTACTGAGTATTCCTTACAACAAGCTTGGCGGTATTATAAAACCTCGCTTTATAGCTAAATAATGCTGACAATAATTTTAGCCAGTATGAAGATAAGTGTATAAGAACAGCCATTTATAGAAAGTTATTAGATAAAAATAGCCATTGAATATTTTATAAAAATAAGGAGTGATACCATGACAAACCATACAGAAAATGCCCATACACCTGTGACGACAGAGGATGCAACTTGGCAACTTAATGCCCTGACCGAAGCGTTAGGCGATCTGACCTTGAGCGTCAGTGACAGCCTGTCTGTTGGGCGCGGTAGCGATAATGACGTGGTACTCGGCAGCAAGCAAGTGTCGCGCAATCACGCGGTCTTGAGCGTGTTAAATGGGGAGCTATACGTTAAGGACTTAGAGTCATCGAACGGTACTTTTATCAATGAGCAGCGGATTGAGGGCAATAAATCTCAGCGCCTTAATGCCAATGATACGCTAGGCTTTGCAAGTTTTGACTTTCAGGTAAGTGCGCCCGTTGCTGCGACCTTAGATAATGAACAAGCTGCTCCAGCTGTGTCGGATGAGCCAGTATTAAGCACGAACGCTGTTACGTCTACTGAATCGATACCAGCCGCGGCCGAATCTGCCGTTGTAGCGCCAGTCGTTAGCGAAGCAGCAGATAAAAAGCCAACAATTGAAGAAACGAGTATTCAAGAACCCATCGTTAAAGAAACTGTTGCTGCAGAGCCTGTAATTAAAGAGTCTGCAAGTAACGAGCCTATAATCAACGAACCTATTGCCAAAGAGCCAGTCATCAAAGAAACTGGAATCGATGAGGTATTGTCAGTAGCTGATAATAATGAACCATCAACTTCAACTAGCACACCAGTTGTCGATAAACCAGCACCGAGCGCGGTTCGTCAAGCTCAATATGACACCGATGCGGCAGCGCATGATAAGACCACCACGACCACCTTGCAAGAAGAAGCGGATCCTGACGTCCTACGCGCTAAGCAAGCCGCTACCGCCCAGTTTTCGGGCACGGCCAATTTGGGTCAGCCGCGCGACCTTGGTACATCAGGTAATAATGCCATGGATCAAGCGCTTAACAATCCTGTCAATGCGGGACAAGCTGAGAAAAAACCGAGTGGTGGCTGGTTTATCTGGGTATTTATTGCTATTTTAATCATTGGCCTCGCGCTATGGTTGTTTAATAAAGGCAGCATGTAAGAGTTCTATCTTTATAAACTAAACGGCATTCTCGAAGAAATAAAGCAGTTGCTCGCTTATAAAAATGATGAATTTCATAAAAAACTATGCAATTTTTATAAAGCCATGCAATAAAGGCGGGCAGCTTATACTTTAAAGGATGTCTCATCAATTTAGCTTTAAAAATAGCGGCAAATTTAAGTTAGAAAAAATAGCAATACAATCAAGTGTTTGACAGCTTTTATGAAAATAAAGCTAAAAAAAATGAAAAAGGGCTTGCGTCTAGCAAAATATTTGATAGAATAGCCACCACTTTGAGAGAACAAGCCGACTTAGCTCAGTTGGTAGAGCAACTGACTTGTAATCAGTAGGTCGCCAGTTCGATCCCGGCAGTCGGCACCATCTCTTTCAAAGTCGCTTTTTATGAATTTACTTTCAATTGAAGTGATTTATATCAAGCAATCTAGGTGGGATTGGGGAGCGGTCAAACCCAACAGACTGTAAATCTGTCGCGAAAGCTTCGAAGGTTCGAATCCTTCTCCCACCACCATATTTGTTTTAAGTATGTCCTAGCGCCAAGCATACTCCTTATATTGAATGGCTTACTATTAAAGTCAAATAATATAAGAGTAAATGCGGGTGTGGTATAATGGTAACACCTTAGCCTTCCAAGCTAATGACGCGGGTTCGATTCCCGCCACCCGCTCCATATATGCACCTTCGCAGCAACTATCAAACATCACGACAGTCGGTTATTAGCTGTATCGTGATATTTTTTTTAGTACAACCCATAGGTTGGCTACTGTAGTTTTTAAAAGCATGCTCATATAGCTCAGCGGTAGAGCACTCCCTTGGTAAGGGAGAGGTCTTGAGTTCAATTCTCAATATGAGCTCCATTTATTGTTCAAGCCTTGTCTATATGCTTTACTATTTTGATAAAGCATCACATTTCGACAAGACAATGTATATTACAAAATATTGTAGCAATATCGAATTATAAAATATTGAAAATTATAAATAGAGTGTGGCAGTTAATCATTTAAAGGTGACACTAAGGTGTTGCCTTTTAGTGCTGTCAGTAGGTTTATAAATCTAATTTTTAGCAATATCTATAAAAAGCTGTTTTGTCAATGCGCGCAAGCAACTAGCACAATATGCAAGCGATTGAAAAACAAGTATAATGCCCATATATAAACATGTGATTAAGCTAGTAAGCATCTTGAATACATTCATTTTAGTAGCTAAACCATAGCGTCAACGGTTTGATGGTTATTACGCATCATAAGCCGTCAAACAGCTATTTACCGATCTTTGATTGTTAAAGATTCATCAATAAAGAGGAAATACCCATGGCAAAGGCCAAGTTTGAACGCAGCAAGCCACACGTCAACGTCGGTACCATCGGACACGTTGACCACGGTAAAACAACATTAACCGCCGCTATCGCAACCGTAGCCGCAATCACCTCTGGTGGCGAAGCCAAAGACTACGCGTCTATTGACTCAGCACCAGAAGAAAAAGCACGTGGCATCACCATCAACACCTCACACGTAGAATATGACACCCCAACCCGTCACTACGCACACGTCGATTGCCCAGGTCACGCCGATTATGTTAAAAACATGATCACCGGTGCCGCTCAAATGGACGGCGCAATCCTAGTTGTATCTGCAACTGATGGCCCAATGCCACAAACCCGTGAGCACATCCTGCTTTCACGTCAGGTTGGCGTACCGTACATCATCGTCTTCATGAACAAATGTGACCTTGTTGATGACGAAGAATTGCTTGAGCTAGTTGAAATGGAAGTTCGTGAACTTCTTAACGACTACGACTTCCCAGGTGATGACACCCCAATCGTAAAAGGGAGTGCCACCCAAGCCCTTAAAGGCGACGAAGGCAAATATGGCCAACCAGCCGTAGTAGAACTACTAGGTATCCTAGATACTTATATCCCAGAGCCAGAGCGTGACG